>CAZJFZ010000019.1:0-9090 GCA_964545745.1 uncultured Candidatus Saccharibacteria bacterium | reverse complement strand
TTAATTATAATTTTGTTTTTGGTTTTAATCGCTTTGTTGGTTCTTATTTGGTTGAATTTAAAAAAGAAAGAGCCGGAAGTAAAAAAAGATGAGACTGGTCTTAATCTTATTTTACAGCAAATAAATGAACTAAATCGGACGGTAGATAATAAAATGACTGAATCATCCAAACATATGAATGATTCTATTCGGACGCAGTTTAGTGAATCTGCTAAACTTATCAAAGATGTGACTCAAGGCTTGACCAAATTAGATGAAACTAATAAGCAAGTGGTGTCCTTTGCGGATCAGCTTCAATCCCTGCAGGATATTTTAAAAAATCCCAAACATCGGGGGATTTTGGGGGAATATTATTTGGAAACTTTACTGCAAAATGTGTTGGCTCCAACCCAATATAAAATGCAATATACTTTTGCTAATGGGGAGATTGTGGATGCGGCGGTTTTTGTCAAAGATAAAATCATACCAGTGGATTCCAAGTTTTCTCTGGAGAATTATAATAAATTAAGTGAAGAGCAAAACCCGGCCGAAAAAGAAAAATTGGAAAAAGCCTTTGTTAATGATTTGAAATTACGCATTTTGGAAACCTCTAAATATATCAGACCAAAAGAGGGGACAATGGATTTTGCTTTTATGTTTATTCCGCATGAAGCTATTTATTATGATTTATTAGTTAATAAAATTGGAGCGATCATAGAGGAAACAGATAATTTAATTCAACGTGCTGCTAATAAATATAAAGTGATTATTGTTTCGCCTACTTCTTTTTTGGCTTATTTACAGACCGTTTTGCAAGGTTTGAAGGCGATGCAGATTGAAGAATCAGCCAAAGAGATTAAAAAAAATGTGGAAGGTCTACAAAAACATTTGCAGAGTTTTGAGGAATATCAAAGTAAGTTGGGTAATGCTTTGACAACGACAGTTAATCATTTTAATAATTCTAGTAAAGAGTTTAAAAAGATTGATAAGGATGTAGTGCGGATTACTGGTGTCGAGTCGGATATTGAACTTTTGGAAGTGGTCAAGCCAGAAACGGAAGAATAGAAAAGAGAAATTTCACAACTATTCTCTCCGTTTAACGGCAGACCTAATCACTCCGAGAATGTTCTGAAATTTCTCTTTTCTTGCTTTTTTGTTTATTTCGTGTAAGATACACAGTATGGAATTTGCCGTCATAAAAACTGGTGGAAAGCAATACAAAGTCTCCGTGGGAGATTCTATTAAAGTTGAAAAAATCACTGGGGAATTTAAAGAAGGTGATAAAATCACTTTTGACCAAGTTCTCTTAGTAGATAATGGTCAAGACACTACCATCGGTACTCCTACTATTAATGGAGCAGAAGTGGAAGCTACTTTGGAAGAAATTGGCCGAGCACAAAAAGTCACCGTTATTCACTACAAACAAAAGAGTCGCTACTTTAAGAAAAACGGTCATCGCCAACCATACTTCAAAGTCAAAATAGATTCAATTAAGTAAAAATGGATCATAAATATATTTTTGTGACGGGGGGAGTAATGTCTGGTGTTGGTAAAGGTATTGCTACCTCCTCGATTGGAGCCCTTCTGCAAGCGAAGGGCTTTTCCGTTAATTTATTAAAAGTTGATCCTTATTTGAATGTTGATGCAGGAACGATGAATCCTACCGAACATGGGGAAACTTTTGTTTTGAATTCTGGTTTGGAGACGGATCAGGATATGGGTAATTACGAAAGATTTTTGAATCGGGATTTGACGCACGATGATTACATAACTTCCGGTATGGTGTATCAGCATGTTATCTCCGCTGAGCGCACGCTCAAATATGGTGGTCATTGTGTGGAAGCTATTCCACATATTCGGGATGAAATTATTCGTCGCTTTGAACATTCAGCCAAGACCAATAAGAGTGATATTACGGTGGTGGAAATTGGCGGGACGGTGGGTGATTATCAAAATATTATGTTCATTGAGGCGGCCCGGACAATGAAAGTCTATCATCCGCACGATGTGGCTTTTGTGATGGTGAGTTATATGCCCGTTCCAAAAAAGCTGGGCGAGATGAAATCTAAACCAACACAAAACGCTATTCGTCAGCTCAATTCTTATGGCGTAAATACCGATATTATTATTGCCCGTAGTGAAATGCCGATGGATCACAAACGCAAGGAAAAAATCGCCATTTCTTGTAGTGTGCCAGTGGATCAAGTGATTTCGGCACCGGATATCGAAAGTGTTTTTGATGTACCGCTTAATTTTGAAAAGGATAATTTGGGAAATATTTTATTAAAGGTCTTAAACTTACGACATAAAAAAGAAAATACGGGGATGGCAGAATGGGAGGTTTTTGCTCAAAAGGTTAAGATTGTAAAAAAGCCAGTTCATATTGCTATTGTGGGGAAATATTTTAATACGGGTGATTTTGTGTTGACAGATGCTTATGTTTCCGTTTTGGAAGCGATTAAGTATTCGGCTTATAAGTTAGGTTATAAACCAGTTATTCATACTGTGAATGCTAGAGATTTTGAGGGAGAAAAAATAAAAAAAAATAAGTTTCAAGAGCTTAAAAAGTTTGATGGTATTATTGTGCCGGGTGGTTTTGGTGAAAGTGGAATTGAAGGAAAGCTAGCAGTGATTCGCTATGCTCGAGAAAAGAAAATTCCGTATTTTGGTTTGTGTTATGGAATGCAACTTATGGTGATTGAATATGCTCGCAATGTTTTGAATTTGAAGGATGCCAATACTGCGGAAATAAATCCCCAGTCTAGTGCTTTGGTAATAGATATTATGCTTGACCAAAAAAGGAAGTTAGCCGAAGGGAATTACGGCGGTAGTATGCGTTTGGGATCATATGAAGCAATTTTGAAAAAAGGAACAGTGGCTTTTGAAGCGTATAATAAAGAATCTATTTTTGAAAGGCATCGTCACCGTTATGAAGTAAATACAGATTATGTTGAAAAGTTGACTTCTGCTGGTATGGTTTTTTCTGGCCGGTCACCGGATGGTAAATTAATGGAAATTGCTGAATTACCCAAAAAGGTTCATCCTTTCTTTCTTGGTACTCAATTCCATCCAGAATTTCTTGCTCGTCCTCTCAATCCACACCCTTTGTTCACTGCCTTTTTAAAGGCTTCACTTAAGAAGAAAAAATAAATGTTAGTTGGGGATGGCGGTTTTCAATTATGGATAATAGAGAGGCTATAGCTAAACTATTATCCAATTTTTATTATTTAACTTCTATTCTTCAGAGCATTTTTTTGATGGTGTCAGTATCAGAATATTCAAGTTTGGTGCCGGTATAAAGACCGCTAATTTAATTTAAATGATGTGTGAATAACTATGCGACCGCTAAACTATTTACACATTATTAGATTAAATTTTTAATAAAAGATATGATAGAATATTGGTTATGAAATATGAAAAATTAGATATTAAAAAAGTGGAAGAAGATTTAGGAAAATTAATTATTGATCTGGGGTTAAAAGAGATTACTGTGTCGTGGGTTAAAGATTTTACATATAATTTTAGTGCACCAGATCAGAAAATTACCGATGAGTATTTTGGGTTTCTTTTTAGTAAATTACCGAAAAATATAAGTGATAAAAATATGGACAGGGCAGTAAAAGTTTTTAATGATGTCTGGAATGTTTTTTCACAAAAAATTATGGGGGGAATTTCACCACAGGAAAAAATGCTCTTAGTGATAGATAAGGAAAAGAAACAAGAAACCGAAGATATAAAAAAAGGTAAGAAATTAACCTATGATGAGGAGTTATGGAAGGAACATTTTGAACAGGCAAGAAAAGGTTTAGATAAGTATATGGATTGGGCATTTAAAGAAGTTATACCCAAATTTGATAAATATGTAGAAAATGGAAAATTAAAAGAAAAAACTGAATTGATAGGTGTGGCCGGTCTATTTTTGGAGATGTGTGGTCAAGCAGGGATGTTTGATTTTAATCGTTTACCGCCAATGTTTATTTCTGATTTTCCGGAAATGTTTGAAAAAACAGTTATTGGTCCTAGAATTTCGAAAGATAAACTCATTTCTTATTTAAAAACTTTCTTATCTTTTTTAGAGATATTTTATGGTATTTCTTTCCCTAAAATTAATAAAATTTGGGAATAATCTTAACTTTTAGCCGGGGCGGAATTTTAATGAGTGGTATATAAATAAATAGAGTAAATAATTATGCGGTCGTGTAGTTATTTACACATATAAACATATAAGAAAAGAAAAAAAAGTTAACTTCTATTTTTTAGGGCGTTTTTGATGGTGTCAATGTCGGAATATTCCAATTCGGTGCCGGTGGAGAGACCACGACCAAGATGAGAAATTTTTAGATTGTATTTGGTTATGAGTGGTATCAAATTTTCAATTATAAATTGTGCGGTATATTCACTTTCAGGATTGACACTAAAACCCAAAATAATTTCCTTTAGTGTTAAGGTTGAACCTTGACATTTTTTTTCTACTAGCAATAAAAGTTCTTTAAAACGAATTTTGTTCTCTGGATTTTTTTCTAGAATAGGGATAGTGCCACCAAGAACAAAATATTTTCCATCAAAGGAATGACTTTTTTCAATATTTTCTAAATCAATATCTCTAGCTACAACCATCAGTGAGCTCTCGTCTCTATTTTTACTTTGACAAATATCACAGAGGAATTGGGGATTATTATTTTTAGTAAAATAGCGGAAGCATCCTTGGCAAATTTGAATTTCTTTTTGTAGTTCTTCCACTAAAGTAGTAAATTCTTTAATATAATTTTTATTGCGAGTTAGTAAAAAATAAACAAACCGCTTGGCTTGCCTGGGGCCAATGCCGGGGAAGTGTTTAAATATTTCTGTTAGTTTATCTATGGTGTTCATTTTTTTCTTTTCCCCTCCTTAGTTAAGCCTGCCCGACTGAACGATATCAGTCGTTCGGGCGGGGAGGGGTTAGGGGCGGTTGTGTTAAAATGCTTCTGTTTTATTAGCACCGTCAAAATCTTTAAAATCAGAATTTTTATCAATATCCAAGAAACTGGATTTGGCTTCATCAAAATATAATTCAATTTTGCCAGTTGGACCATTACGATGTTTTTCAATCAAAATTTCGGCAATGTTGGTCTTCTCACTCTCCTCTTTATATTTATCTTCTCTGTGAATAAACATTACCACATCCGCATCTTGTTCAATGGAACCAGAATCACGAAGGTCAGACAAGCGAGGACGGCCACCACGTTGTTCTACAGCACGAGAGAGTTGGGAGAGAGCAAGAACGGGAACATCAAATTCACGAGCCAAGTGTTTAAGTGAGCGGGAAATTTCAGTAATTTGTTGGACTATATTATCATTATTTTTATTTTGGACGGGTGCCATTAGTTGTAAATAGTCCACCACCACGAGACCGATTCCTTTTTCATTTTTTAATCGTCTGACTACGCCCCGCATCTTTAAAATATTGTTGGCTGGTTGATCATCCACAAAAATTGGTGCTTGAGAAAGTGGTCCGAGTGAATCCCTAATTCGGTCAAATTCACTATCCAAAGTTAGTTTACCAGTTCGTAGTTTCCAAGCGTCCACCCGTGATTCGGCGGCAATCATCCTATCCACTAATTGTTGATTGGACATTTCCAAAGAAAAAATGGCGACGGGGATACCGTGTTTGATGGCGGCTTGACGAGCAATGTCCAAAGCAAGTGAAGTTTTTCCCATTGATGGTCTAGCAGCTAAGATAATCAAGTCAGACTTTTGTAGACCGGAAAGTTTAGCGTCTAAATCTTTAAAACCGGTGGGTATACCGCGAAGCTCATCTTTGCTTTTGTGAAGTTTATCTAATCTCTCCCAAGCTTCACCCAAGACATCTTTTAGTTCAATAAATTTATTGGAAGTTTTTCCCTGGGTGACTTCATAAATTTTTTTCTCGGCTAAATCAAGGAGGGTAGCCAAGTCTTCCGCTTCTTCATACCCTAAAAGAGAAATGTGTTCGGAGGCCTCAATCAGTTGTCTCATTACAAATTTTTTTTGGACAATTTCGGCATAATGTTCAGCATTAGCGGAAGAGGGAACAAGATTTACTAATTCGGTTAAATAATTTGCTCCACCAATTTGATCTATTTGATTTTTTTCTGTTAAGCGGGCAGAAAGAGTCAATAAATCAATCGGTTCACTCTTGGAAAAAAGTTCATTCATTGATTGAAAGACAATTCGATGTTTTTCTGAATAGAAAGCATTGGCCTGAATAATTTCCATAATTTCATGGATCGCTTCTGGCCGAAGCATAATAGAACCTAAAAGGGCGCGTTCGGAGTCAATATTATTTGGTGGAATTCTAGTAACCGTTTTTTTAATACTTTGAACCATAGCGACATTGTAACATGGCAAATTTTAAAGTCACAAATTAAAAAAGGGCATAGTCTGTTAATATGTTGTGGAGAAAAATACCATTTATGCTATACTGGGCATATTAATAATTAATCATTTTATTTTATGGAAACAAAAACAAATTATTCCACTCCCGTTGCCATTGTCTTGGCGGGAATTATTATTGCTGGCGCTATGTATTTTAGTGATGGTAAAAAAGTAGAAAGTCCAACCTTAGCAGAAAAACCAATTGTTTCTTCCAGTCTTGATCAAGTTCGACCGGTTTCCACCGAGGATCATATTCGTGGTAATCCTAATGCGGAGGTTATTATTATTGAATACTCTGACACAGAATGTCCTTTTTGCGGGCGTTTTCACGAGACGATGAAGCAAATTATGAATGAATATGGTAAAGAGGGGAAAGTGGCTTGGGTTTATAGACATTCTCCGCTAGATCAACTTCACTCTAAAGCCAAAAATGAATCGGTGGCTTTGGAGTGTGCCAATGAGCTTGGTGGCAATGATAAATTTTGGGAATATGCGGATAGAATATATTCTGTCACGCCAGCTAATAACGGTCTTGATCCCGCTGAATTACCTAAAATTGCCGAATTTATAAAACTAGATGTAATGAAGTTTAAAGATTGTCTGTCTAGTGGAAGATACAATGATAAAATTCAGGCGGATGTTTTAAATGCCCAAGCCACTGGTGGTAAGGGAACTCCGTGGAGTATTGTTATTACTAAGGATGATAAAAAAACTTCTATAAATGGTGCTTATCCTTATGTCAATGTTAAACAAATTATTGATTCTTTATTAGTAATAAATTAACAAAAATTATGCGAATAAATGAAAAGGGAACAAACATGATCATCACAGGAGATATTAAAGACTATCTTTATAAAAAATTAGGACATTTGGAAAGATTTTTGAATCCGACAGATGAAAGTATTTTGTGTGAAGTGGAGCTTGGTAAAACCACTAATCATCATAAGGCCGGGGAGGTCTTTCGAACAGAGATAAATCTGCATATCGCTGGTAATAATTTTCGAGCAGAAGCTCAGAGTGAAGATTTGTTGGCCTCCATTGATATTGCTAAAGATGAAATGGTCAGAAAGATACAGACGAATAAAGATAAAAGGGTTAGTTTGATCAGACGCAGTGGGGCTAAAATTAAAAATTTAATTAAGGGAATTTTTGTTAAATAAAAACAAAAGGTATGAAGAAATTTATTAATTCGGGTGCCGTTTTATATATTGTTATTATTATAGTGATAGTTTTACTAATTGGCTTTGCCTCCGGGGGCAATTCCATAAAAAATAAAAATAGTATGACAAATTTAAAAGGACAAGTAATAGTAATGGAAACTAATTTGGGTAATATCGAACTAGAGCTTTACATTGAAAAAGCACCAAAAACTGTAGAAAACTTTTTGAAATTAGTTAAAGATGGTTTTTATGACAATACCAAATTTCATCGGGTGATTAAAGATTTTATGATTCAGGGTGGGGATCCATATACTAAGGGGGAAGATACTAGTGTTTATGGTACAGGTGGTCCAGGTTATAAATTTGCGGATGAACCAAATGATCTGCCGATGGTGCGAGGAATGTTAGCGATGGCTAATTCTGGCCCTGATACCAATGGAAGCCAGTTTTTTATCATTACCGCCGTGGAAACGCCGTGGCTAGTGGGTAAGCATACGGTTTTTGGTAAGGTGATTTCCGGGATGGAGGTGGTGGATAAAATTGAAAATTCCAAAATTAACCAGAACAGTTTACCTTTGACTCCGATCGTTGTGAGTAAGGTTGTAATTAAATAAGTCCTCGCAAGAAATCCGCATAACTCATCTCTTTTTTTCCTTCGGGTAGAACCTTTTTAATAATAAATTTATCATCTTTAAACTCCGCCTCCTTAATAATAACCCGAATTTTTTCTTTCTCCCTCCCATTAGCTAAGGGGAGGGCTGGGGTGAGGTTGTATTTCTTTTTTATAAAGAAGTAAACTTGGGGCCATGCGGAATAGGCGAGGAATTTTAAGTAATTTTTATAGGGATCACCTTTTTCTATGTCAATTAAACCGTCAGTCTTTTTTATTTTTTTGGTAAAAGTGGCTTCTTCGTGATTTTGGTCTTTAGTTTCTAAATTTTCTGTAATCCAGTCTGGTAAAATTTTGACGAATAATTTTGATCCTTCCTCCGCCAGTTTCTTCTCTAAATCATTAAAATTAAGTATATTGTCTAAAATAATTTTCTTCTGAGTGACAAGTGAACCATGGTCCACTTGCTCGTCTATTTTTATTATACTTACGCCAACCTCCTTATCTCCGTTTAGGATCTGGGTTTGCAGAGGAGACGGTCCGCGATATTTAGGTAATAAGGAAGGGTGAATATTTAAGATGCCATTTTTTGGTAAGTCAACAATATTTTTAGGAATGATTTTACCATAAGAAGCAACCAGAAAGAGCGGAAGATTAAGAACAGAAAGCTTTAAAGTAAAATAAGAATCTAATTTTTCTGGAGTTAGACATTCTATTTTATTTTTTTGGGCCCAGATTTTTACTGGGGTAGGGGTTAATATCAACTTTCGGCCAGCGGGCTTGTCTGGAGTTGTGATAATTAGGGTTGGCAAAAACCCCAAAGTCTTTAATTCTTCTAAACAAAAAACTGAAAAATTTGAAGTTCCAAAGAAAGCAAATTTTAGATTATTCATTTTTTTTGCTGGTGTTATCTGGCAAAACTTCTACAATGTTTTCCGCCTTATCGGT
>CAZJFZ010000018.1:0-9704 GCA_964545745.1 uncultured Candidatus Saccharibacteria bacterium | reverse complement strand
ACTTGTGTTTCTTTTTTTATATACTCCAAACTGCCATCGGTTGATCCATTATCCACAACAATAAACTCATAATCAGGATAATCCAAAACCAAAAGAGGTGAAAGGGTTTTTTCCAGATATTTTAAACCATTATAATTAAGCATTATGATACTTATTTTGAGCGGTTTTGAATCTTTCATGTATTTAAGTCTTTAGCATATTTTATTAAGTCTGTCACCGTTTTTATCCAAGAATATTTTTCCTTATTTAAAAGACCTTTTTTTATTGTTTCTTGTCTAAAATTAAAATCTTCTATTAATTTCAGTATTCCAGTTTTAATTTCTTCTACCTTATACGGATTAACAATTACGGCCCCCTCCCCGGCCACTTCTGGACAAGAAGTTTGATTTGAAGTTAGGACAGGGCAACCACAAGCCTGCGCCTCAAGAATAGGCAAACCAAAACCTTCATACAAAGAGGGAAAAAGAAAAACTTCGGCTCTAGAATAAAGACAAACCAACTCTTCATCGGAAACTTTTCCTAATAAAAACACCCGATCTGATAAGTCTTCTTGAATAAACTTTTTTATGGCTTTATCTTTCCAAGATTGACCACTGGCTAAATATATATTATGAGGGATTTTATTTTTAATTAAATTAAACGCCTCCAAAACCCTGAGAATATTCTTCCGCGGACTAAGTGAACCGCAATAAAACAAAAAATGTTCCGCGACATTTAATTTAGCTAAAGTTTGTTTGATAAAATTTGAATTAGTTATCTTTTGAAAGCCCTTTTCAACCGCTAAATAAACTATTTTTATTTTATCCGGCTTAATTTTTAAGATATTTTCTATATGTAATTTTGTGGCCAAAGAATCAGCAATAATTAAATCCGCTTGTTGACCAGAAAATCCCATAAAAAGTTTCATATAAATGGTATCTAGAAACTTATATTCATTTATTTTATTATCAAAATAAGCTAAATCATGAATAATAATAATTTTTTTGAACTTAAACAGCAGATGAGTTAAGGGAATAATGCTTTTAGGATAAAAAACCACATCCAACCTAGACTTGAACAAAAAAGGAATTATTTTTACATAATCCCAAAAAAATTTAGAACTTTTTTTGAGATAAACAACCTGAATATTTTTATATTTTTCTTTAAAGTCCGGCTGGTCAGTAAGCAAAACCAAAGAATTTTCCGCATAAAAAAAGGTGTTAAAAGTTTCTAAAAAGTTTTCCACATACCTCTTGACCCCTCCGTTAGTCAAACCTCTGGCAATAAATCCTATTTTCATAGATTTTTGATATATTCTTTAACAATCAGCTGCCAATCATAGGTATTCTTAACTCTCGTCAATGCTTTCTCCGCCAAACTAAGTAATTGGTTTTGATCATTAACAAGAAGGTTAAGAGCTGATTTTAAAACTTGGACATCACCAAATTTAACCAAAATACCAGCTTCCGCTACGGTCTCAGCACAACCAGAAGTATCACTGGTAATAATGGCGCAACCAGCACTCATCGCTTCCCGTAAAACCATACTGGCATTTTCTTTTTCTGAAATCAAGACAAAAATCTCCGCCTGTTCTAACAAATTTTTGTATTCCAAACCATTGTTATCCAGCCAACCATGAAAGAAGATTCTGGTCTTTGATTTTTTTGCTAATCTCTCCAAATCTTTTCTCATTGGTCCATCACCGGCCAAATGAACTTCATAACCAATGTCTTCATCTGCTACCGCTTGAATTAAATATTGAAAACCTTTATTTAATAACAAACGACCAGAAGAAAAAATGTATTTCTTTTTTACTTGCGGTTGAAATTTATTAGTATCAAATCCATTCGGAACAACAACTATCTTTTTTTCTTCAAATAATGGATAAACTTTCAAGATTTCCCCTTTTAAAAAGTTTGATGGTGAGATTATTTTTTGAGCATTATTTAAAATATTCTGCCATAAGCCAAACAAAAAAGGATAAATCAATTTTAAACGAGAATTATAGTTTAAAACATCACTACCGTGAGGAGTAATTATGTATGGCAAACCAAACTTCTTTTTTAATTTTAAGGCTAAAACACCAGTCGGAATAATAAAATGACAGTGACAAAGATCATATCTTTTTGTTTTAAGTAATTCTTTACATTTAAACCAACCAAAAATAAGATAGGTAACCTGTTCCCATGGATAACAAAGCTCTTTCTTGCTTCGCCAAGATCGAACTCGATGAACTCTAAAATTTTTATTTATTTCTTCATATTTTAACAAGCTTTTGTGATTCATCGTAACCACATCAATATCAAAATCTCCCGTTTCGAACATTTTTTTAGCTAATTCATAACTGACCGGACTAGCTCCGCCACCAAGTGGCGGAAATTCATAATTTAGAACAAGAACTTTTTTCATTTCTTTTTTATCACTTCCCGCACATAATATCTCTTTTCCGTTGAGGAAGAGTTTAATTGCGTCCGAATTAAAAGGTCAATCACCACACCAAAACTAAACAAAATCACCGCCGTTAATAATAAGAAAGCACTAACTAAAAAATAACCGCTTTGATTAATACTCACTCCTAAGACAATTTTTTGATAAATTGAAGCAATTACTGACACCAAACCAAGAAAAAATAAGAAAAAACTGACATAACCAAACAAGTGAAGAGGTCGTTGTGAATACTTCTGAATAAACCAAATATAGACAAGATCAATAAACCCACGAATAGCTTTAGTATAATTATACTTACTTTTACCATTGATTCGTGGACGATGCCTGACTACCATTTCCCCGATTCTAAATCCTTTCCATTTTAAAATGGCTAAGATATAACGATGCATTTCACCTTGAAGATCCAAACTTCTAATAGTTTCTTTAGTATATATGCGCAGAGTACATCCCGCATCGTGGATAACATCACCAATAAATAAACGACGGAAAAATCTACCTATTTGTGTTAAAAAAATAATTTTATAACTATCTTGTCTATTTTTTCTCCAACCAGCCACCACATCTAAATTCTCTTCCTTGAGTTTTTCAAAAAGAAGAGGGATATCGGCTGGATCATTTTGTCCGTCACCATCTAAAGAGATAATGTATTTACCCAAACAAATCCTAAAACCAGCATCCAAAGCCGTCGCTTGTCCATAATTACGATTTAAATTGATTATAGTCACACCTTTTAGACCTTTAAGTCTAGACAGGGTTTCGTCCGTGCTACCATCATTTACATAAATAATTTCAAAACCTGAAGTAAGTTGTGAAATGACAGATTTTATTTCTTGATCTAATTTAAGGATATTATTCTCTTCATTATAGACCGGAATAACGACGGAAATATCCAAATTTTTCTTTTTTTCCATATCCCATATTATACCCCTATTTTAACAGCAGTTCCATATGGAGTAATTCATTTATTTTTACTTGGCTGTGTACCTCGGTCTAGAACCACCATCATTGAGACCCTGTAAGGGTTCTTTGGAGAACTTTAGTATAGCAAATTGATGGGTCTCGGTCATCCTTAGTCAAAACCAAATGAGACAAATAAGACACTCTAGGGGTGTCTTATTTCCGTGTCTCATTTGTACCCTTTCTCGTATACAACCTCAAAATCATCCATATCCTTATGGGGATTTTGGATAACACTTATAACCTTTCCGAAGACCTTAAAGTCCTCCTTCATAATGAAGGGTGAGTAACCACCATTCTTAGATTCTGGCTCCAAAATGACAGCATTGGAGGTACGATGAAAACGTTTGATTACTGCCATGTCGCCAATAATAGCGACAACCCGATCACCATCAGAGACGCTATCCGTTACCTCAACTAAAACATAATCGCCGTTATTAATACCAGCATCAATCATACTATTACCAATCGCTTTCACAGCGACAATATCATGATGATGTCCAATCATTGCTTGATCAACTGAAAGGTACTCATCATATTTTTCCTGAGCGTAAACTTCCATCGCATCACAACCTGCGGAAGCAATTACCGGAACACGCATCATTCCCGATATTTCAAAAGGATTTAAATTTTCTAACAAACTAATACCACGATGTTTAAATCGATCTCTTTTTATAAATCCTTTTGCTTCCAGGGCTTCCAAACGTTGAGTGACACTACGTAAAGATTTTAATTTTAATTCTTGACACAGTTCTGTAATCAACGGAGCCTGTCCATTTTGCCGAATATATTTATTTAAAAAATCCAAAGTTTCTTTTTGCTTCAGAGTAAGAAGTTTTGTCCCGTTATTCATAGTCCTAACAATATAGCAAATAACGGATAGATTGACAAGACATAAATTAAAGTTTTCCTTACACAATATACACAACTTCGCTTGCGTTTCCCAATAGGACTTGCTATACTTAACTCAGGTTCCTCAGCCTAGTTGAGCCATATTAGGCGCCTAAGACAGCAAAACACCCGACGGAGGAGCCTAAATGCTAGACTTCCCCTATTCTATTAGCGGGAAAGCATACGCCCATCGGTTTTTAGACCAAATTCTCAGAGTATAAAATAAATCTGTGTAATATCTTCTAACTAACATGAAAGAGCGAGGGCCTACAACTTCCGCCCGGCAAACAGGAAGAATTAGCTGAAAGCTTTTTCTCGACTACTAGTCCTAATCAGAAATCGGCTCTCAGCTGGGTTGTATTTGTTGTGTCAATAAATATAGTCCGGAATGATTACCAGATTAATTAACTTAAATAAAATGCTTAAGAATATTTTAGATAACGAAAATATCAAAATCGAGTATGTGGATACCAACCTACTCAAAAACGCAGAGTATAACCCCCGCCGTTGGGACAAAGAAGCGGAAAACAATTTAAAAGAAAGTATTAAAAAATACGGCATAGTTGACCCACTGTTAGCTAATTCAGCTGATGAAAGGAAAAACATCATAATTGGTGGGCACTTTAGATTGGCGATGATAAAAGAATTGGGTATTACCCCCGTACCAGTCGTGTATATCAACATCCCTGATCTAGAAAAAGAAAAAGAGTTGAATATTCGCTTAAACAAAAATACCGGAGAGTTTGATTGGGATTTATTGGCCACCTTTGATGAGTCATTTCTTTCTGGAGCGGGTTTTTCCAGCGAAGAACTTGATGATATCTTCGCTATTGAAGACACACCTGAACAATTTGATTTGGAAAAAGAATTAGCCAAACTAAATATTAAGGAAATAAAAGTGCAAAAAGGTGACGTATACGATTTGAATGGTTCAAAACTTATGTGTGGGGACAGTACCGTGGCTGAAGAGATGGCAATACTTATGGATGGGGTAAAAACCGATATGGTTTTCACCGATCCGCCATATATTTTAGATTACTTACACGGTAAGAAAAAGAATGGTAATGCCATCACTGGTTTTGGAGCTAAAAGAGATCGTCGATATTTAGAAACCGATTCACTGCCAGATAATTTCACGGAATTGTGGATGAAAAATGTCCAAACTTCTGCTAAGGAGAATTTCCACATAATTGTTTACGAAAACTGGAAAAATATTCGTACTATTTGGAATGAAATGGAAAAATACTGGAAAGTAAAAAATATGTTGGTCTGGCATTTACCAAATCGAGTGCAAGGATTTTCTGCTAAATACAAATTTTTCAACAAACACGACATTGCCATGATAGGTAGTTCTGAAACTGTAGAAAAACTTAATGAGGAACCAGAAGAAGAACTATTGCAAAACGAATACGAGACTGCCCTTTACGCTATTGCTGGAAAACCGCACTGGGAGGGTTATGAAAAAGGCAAGAAAATCTGTCCAACCGACTTTCTAGAATTCAAAGCGGCGGATGAAAAAAGTTCTGGCCAGGGTATTATCTTCGGTACCAAACCAACCGAAATATTGATCCCATATATCAAGGTGCTCACCAAACGAGATGACCTTATTCTAGAGCCTTTTGGCGGAAGTGGGTCGACACTGAAAGCCGCCACTAAGATGAAGAGACGATGTTTCCTGATGGAGAAAAGTCCTGTTTATGCTGAAGTGATATTGAATCGCTGGTCAAAACTTACTGGCCTAACACCAAAGAAAATCCATGGAAGATAACCAAACAATTATTGACCGACAAGTGACGGAAAAGACAGCCTTACTTGATATTCTAAAAGAGATGCCAATTATTCAAGTGGCCTGTAAAAAAGCCGGTGTTAGCCGAGCCACCTATTACCGCTGGCGAACTGAGGATCAGGAATTCGCTCAAGCGAGCACTAGTGCCCTTAAGGAAGGAGTCGACTTCATTAATGATATGAGTGAATCGCAAGTAATCCAGTTGATTAAGGAAAAGAGACTGCCGGCGATTGCTCTGTGGCTCAAGCATAATAACCCTCGCTATGGTGGTAAATCAGTCTCAAGGACACCACCATCAGCCCTAGCCACCCTAACTCCCGATGAGACCAAGCTCTTCCGTAAAGCCTTGGCTTTGTCAGCTGGGATTAATCCAAAAAACTATGTTAAAAGGAATCAAACAGAAAGACCTACAGAAAATATTATTGAACAAAAACTTGCGACAGCGCCTAGCCTATGAGGATCCGCTCTGGTTTTCGCTCATATATTTGAAGCACTGTTTTGGCTATCCTCTAGCTCCCTTTCATTTGGAAATGTTCCATCTAATCAAGGATCCGAAGTGTGAATTTATAGCCGTAATGGCTTTCCGTGAATCAGGCAAATCCACAATTATGAACACCACTAATGCGTTGTGGTCAATTCTCGGGAAACCACAGAAAAAGTTTGTAGTGATTGTCAGCCAGACTCAAGATCAGGCAAAAAATCATTTTACCAATATCAAGGAAGAGTTGTTATACAACGAATTACTACGCGAGGACTTTGGACCCTTTGCTGACGACGAGTCAGCCTGGCAAAAAATGTCTCTGGAATTGGAGTATAACGAAGCAAAGATTCTGTCCGTTTCCCGAGAGCAGAGTATACGAGGTATCAAATACAACTCCATCAGACCAGAATTAATTATTTGTGATGATTTAGAAGATAGTTCAGCTAAGTTTGATAAAGCTAAACGAGACGAAATATATAATCGTTTTGTGAGTGAAATTACTCCGCTTGGAAGTGATCACACTAGAATTGTCGTTCTGGGAAATCTAATTTGTGAAGAATCACTCCTTATGCAATTAATGCACAGCGTCGAGGGAAAGAAAATACAGGGTATTTTCCGGGCCTATCCTATAATTGATAATAATCGAAAAATATTATGGCCAGAAAAATTTACCGATATTGAAAAAATAAAGGAACTGCAGAAACGATTTTCTAGAGGGGTTTGGGCTAGAGAATTTCTACTTAAATTATTAGGCTATGATGATAACGAACCGGGGCCAGTGGTGATCCTTATGCCTCAGTTATTAATAGATAGGAATAGTCCAAATAATAAAGCCGGTTTGCTACCTTGCCAGCAGGCCGTTATTCCCCAAATGGAAGAATATAATATTCTATTACCAAGACTTAGTTTACCAATGATGATTGCAAGTCATAAAAATGAAAGATATCAACAACTTTATGGCAATGTTGATTTAGATGAGCCTTTTGTGACCACAGAAGAAGTAAAGGAAGAGGAAAGGCGATTAACAGAAGAATGGAGAAAATGGGAGGAAGAGCATTGCAAAAAATAGTTATTTTAAAACTTCTGCCAATACTGAGAGCGACCAATCAGACAAGTTTGGTATTCTCAAACGCACGGATAAGTTAATATTCAAAGATTTTGATTTTATAGATATAGACGCTATCAATCCAGATATAAAGTCAGTCGAGGAGCATGAGCAAAAATTTAAGAAAATATTGGGGGAATTCTGATTACAGAGCTAGTATCTTTTCAACAACCACACAGCTTGGCATTATATCAATCTTATCCCATAATTCAGTAACGCCTAAATCTTTAAGAGCATCCTTGGGATAATCATTGGCCCAAGTATTAATAAAAGCTACAATAATGGCATTTTTTGTTTCGTTATCCTGACGGACTTCTTTTATGATTTTCATACTAGACTCAATCTGTTTTTCATTTTCAAGAGTCACTATCATTATATCTGGTTTGATCTTCTTAATCTCTTGAAATAAATCGGTAGAAATATCTACGGAGGCGTAAAACCCTGCTTGCGGGGCATGATTTTTGAAGGCTGTCCGGTACATGTCTGAATAAAACTTGTCATCGTCAATAAGTAATACTTTTTTCATAATTATTTTTATTATTTTGATAAATCTGCTGGTAATTCAACAAAGAATGTCGTGCCTTTTTCTGGAGCGTTTGATTTATAGTCAACTATTCCATTATGACTCAAAACACAACTTTTTACAAATGATAGTCCAAAACCGGTGGAATTAACATCGTGCTTTAAAGCATCTTGCCCCATTCCGCCTGGTGTAAACATTCTAGCTCTGTCTTCTGGAGCAATTCCATTTCCAGTATCACGAACAGCAAACAAAATCTTATTACCTTTTCTTAATAAAGAAACCTTGGCACTTTTATGTTTATAATCAGGATCATTATGACGAATAGCGTTGGTAATAAGATTTTTAAATACTTCTTTTAATTGTGTGTGATCGCCAATAATTTTGTATTCACCCGAGGCGACAGTTCCTTCAAGCACCACATTCCATTCTTTTGCTAGTGGTTGTAACTCAACGATTAATTCTTCAACAATTACTTTTGTATCCATTGGTTTCATTTCTAATGCTAATGATCCCTTTGACGCACTTGAACCACGTAAAATATCTGTTACGTAACGTACGCCGTCAGTTGTAGTCCGTAACCCCACCTTTAAGGCTGAGGTTGCCTCTTCTGGTAATTCTGGTAAGGGGCCATAGATACTACTTTGATCTGATGTTAGAAATTCGGCAAAAATATTTCTCGCTGTTCCCAGAAAACCCTTAATTTGATGATTCATGATGTGGATAAGGTTTTCCTGTCCTTTATTAGATATCTCCAAAGATTCACGTAAAGATATTTCCCTTTTCACACCTCTAACTATAATTAATCCAACGATAGCTGAGATTACCAAAGTAATTGCAATAATAACTAACATTGAAAAAGGTGCCTGATCAGTGTACGCAAACAGTGAGCCAATCAAAATTATTAAGGCCCACACCAAAGCTTGAGCTCCAATAAGTTTAATATCAAAGGCTTTAAAACGAACAATAAGAAAACTTACGACAGCTAAGAGTAGTGTCATACCAAATAATCCATACTGTTCAGTATTGAAAGAATCATAGGCTTCAGCAATTTGCCAAGTTATAGTAAAGGAAACTAAAAACAAGAAAATACCCCAAAATAAAAATACCAATTCTTTTCTTTCATCTTTTGGTAATGATTTGGATAGATATTTTTTTATAAAAGAAAAAATCAAGGCAATGTATACTAAGGCAAAAACAATATTTTGGTAAATAAATACAATTTTGCTAGTAATTGGCTCACAGATTGTGGCATCAAAAGAACTAAAATTTAGTTTTGAGGATGCTAAAATCGTTAAAATAATTACAATTGATGACCATATAATTTTGTAAACTAAACCCACATCTTTTTTGTTCATAAAAACATAAAAGAAATAGAGCGAAAGAACTGGTATAAGTACAAATAGCACTTGTGTAAAAGGCCAAACGAAAGCAATTGTTGGTATATATGAATTAGTCCAAAGAATCAAATTTAAAAAAATTAATGAACCGTACGCAATATTTAATGCAAAGAAAATTTTATTGGAAATACTTTCTC
>CAZJFZ010000017.1:1481-9907 GCA_964545745.1 uncultured Candidatus Saccharibacteria bacterium | reverse complement strand
ATCTGTATCATAAACACTATCTGTTTTTTGAACAGTCATTACTAATCTTTCAAATCCCATTCCGGTATCAATACCTAAAACCGGTAATTTTTCTAAATTAGCTTTACTTTTATCCAAGTTTTCACGAGAACCATTACAAAAATATTCATTAAAAACTATGTTCCATATTTCAACATCTTTTCCAGATAGGTTTTTACAATATATTTCAGTTGTTGGACCACAAGGCCCAGAGTCTCCTGTCGGCCCCCAAAAAACATCATTACCCTCTTCTTTTATATTTTTTATACCCAAACTCTGCCAAATTTTTTCTGATTCATTATCACGAGGAACATTTTTACTACCTTGATAAATTGTAACATATGAAATTTTCAAGTTCATTTCTTTGGTAATAAATTCATAAGCGTATTGAATAGCTTCTTTTCGGCCATAACCACCAAAAGAAAAATTCCCTAGCATTTCAAAGAAGGTTAGATGCGTATTATCTCCAACCTCATCAATATCCCCAGTCCTTATACATTTTTGAACAGAAGTAACATTTTTACTACCTAGCTCTTTTTCTGCTAAATCTGGATTTAAATAATATTTCTTAAATTGTTGCATACCAGCAGTCGTAAAAAGAACAGAGGGATCATTCTCTGGAATTAAAGAAGCCGAAGGAATTATTTTGTGTCCCCTTTTTTTAAAAAATTTTAAATATCGCTCCCGAATTTCACTTGATTTCATTAAAGTAATATATCACATTTATATATTTTTCAAAATCTCAAAATCTTTCTTAAGCTCCGGTAAACGAGTCGGATTATAAACCGCCACACAAGGATGATACAAAACAGCAATCTTGATTGTTCCGTAATTAGCTTTAGCCTCAAATATTTTGCCATGCCCCTCCGAAATCTTCATTCCGGACAAGGACAGTCCTTGTCCGAGTAAGCCATATTTTCGGAGAATGTAATCCATAGAATAGCGCCCGAGAGTGGCAATAACCTTAGGTTGAATTATTTCTATCTGTCTATCCAAAAAAGGACCGTAAATTTTTATTTCCTCCGACTCAGGATCCCGATTCATTTGGGGTCGGTCTTTAACAATATTAGTAATATAAACTTCTTCTCTTTTAATGCCAGCATATTCCAATAACCCGTCCAAGACTTTACCAGCCGTACCGCAAAATGGTCGCCCTGTTTTGGCTTCATTTCGTCCCGGAGCTTCGCCAATAAACATTATCTTGGCGGTATAGATACCTTCACCAATCACGGGAAAATAGTTATTTTCTGTTCGGTATTGATAAAGCGGAGAATTTTTCAAATCTAAAACTTCCTCCTTTATCTTTTTTATCTGTTCATCCTTAGTCATAATTTTTCCTAAAATTATTCAAACAAAGTACCGGCTTTATCTAGAGAACTTTTACTTTTTTCCGCTTTGGCTAATTTTTGCAAACTCTCTCCTGCCGATTTTCGATAATTACAATAGTCGCAATCCAGATTGGCCAAAGGTGCATTTGGCAAATCCAAACAATTTTTCATCCCTAAAATTTCTTTTTCAATCCAATCAGTTTTGCCAACATAAGGAATAATACTAATATCAAAATCTAACTTACCATCAAAGGCTTCCCGATCCGTCTTACCATTCACATAAACAAAGTAGCCAGTAGGAAAAACTTTATAACCATTTTGTTTAAATAGCCACTGATAAATTTCCATCTGCCTTTTATACTGAATTTTCCAATCATCATCCAAAGTGATTTCTTCTTCTTTACTGGTAGCTTTGTAGTCTACAATAATGAGCTCACCTTGAGAATTTATCCAAATATCATCCACCCCACCCCGCAAAATTATATTCGTTGGCCTATGTAAAAACGAGATCCCTCTTTTTAAAGCATCGCGCCACTCCTCCATTTTGGGATCATCATAAGGCACAGCTTCAATCCCGTAAGTTTTCATCAAAGGATGAGGTGAGTGTCTAACCCGATGAATATCAAATTCTTTTTTCATCAAAAAGTCCACGGCATTATTCAAGGTCATTGGAAAAGACGCCGGCCGTCCCACCCCACATCTTTGATCCAAATAAAAACAACGCGGACAATTCAAAAATAAATCCAGTTTAGAGCGAGATAAGCGATGTGGTTCTTTGGACTTTGGATCATACAAGCCTCTTGTCCTTTTGGAATTATAATATTGACTCATTTGGTTTAATGCACTCTTTACATAAATCATACACCTCCTTCACCACCGTTTGAGCTTTAACATCATCAAAACCATAACTTTTCAGCAAACCAAAATCTCCCAACTGTTTGGACAAAACAATATTATTAGCCAAAAACATTTTCTTTTCTGTTTGGTTTAAGGTAGTTAGAACAGTAATTGGTAATAAATTTATTTTTTCAATCAGCTGATGCAAATTATTATCGTGCGGATAATTCCACCCCACCATATTCAAACCCGCACATTCACCATATTGGATAGCGGTGGAAGAAAACTTAGTATTAGTAATGAGCATCCCTTTAGTCATTTTTCTTTCCTTACCTCCGTATTTAAATAAGCTATTTTTTAGATCATCAAAACGAGCTTTAATATATAGAACAACTTTTAAATCTGAAGGGGTACCAAAGTCCGTGTGAAATTTAGCTTCAGTCATAATAAGTTCCTTGTCATTATAAGCCACCACATCCACCTCATGGGGAACACAAGTCCCTAAAGCAATTTGATCAGTCAACGCCTGATACCCTTGAGCTTTGAATATTTCCGCCACATAATCTTCAAACGGGAAACCGGATGGGCCAAGTTCAGCGATCGCCCGTCTTAAAGAATATCTAAGGGCCACTGGCCGTTGATGCTTTTTGAGTAGACCAAAAGCTTGTCTGTATATTTCTTTGGTTGTTTGCCCGTCAGTCAAACTTCCCTCCACTCTAGCCACAATCAAATCTGCCGTCACTTTATCTGTGCCAATTTTACGAAGAGACTTTTCTAACTTTTCTCGATTAAAAAGCTCCCTTGTTCCATCTGATTTTATAATGTAAATTCCCGGTGTGCCTATCATATTTTATTTCTTACTTTCTTATTGTATCACATTTTTACCTTTTACATCTACTCAATAATTCCCCCACAAAGACAAATATCTCCCCGTCCAGATAAACTATCCGGGCAGGCATCATAAATTACCACAGATTGTCCCGGAGTGGGTGCTTTTTGCGCTTTTTTAAACCTTACTGTCAAGGTTGAACCTTGACACTGGAGATGACACTTTTCCAAAGGCTGACGATAACGAATACGCGCCGAATACTCCTTTTTTAAATCCGGTTTCACCCCCAAAATCCAATTCACCTCTTTTAACTTAATTTCCTTTCCAAAACCAAGCGTGGCTTTGTCAGACTTGGAAAAAGCCACGCTTGGTTTTGGGTTATGAGAAACCATTAAAGTATTTTTTTTTAAATCTTTACTAACAATAAAATATCTTTCTTCTTTGTTGGTCTTTTTGGTAATCTCAAAACCATGCCGTTGACCAAGAGTATAAAGCTCCACCCCTTGATGAATACCGATAATTTCTCCTTTTTCATTTAAAACACTGCCCGGTTTAGTTTTAATAAAATGTTTTAAAAAATCCGTCATTTCTATCTTGCCGATAAAACATAAACCCTGACTATCTTTCTTTTCTGCCGTTTCCAAACCAAACTTTTTAGCCAACCTTCGCACTTGTGGTTTTTCTAAATCACCCACAGGAAATAAAGTTCTAGCTAATTGTTTTTGGGTTAAAGTCCAGAGAAAATAACTTTGATCTTTATTTTTATCCTTACCCGCTAAAAGCCATTTTTGCTGACCGATGGCTATTCGAGCATAATGCCCTGTCGCCACAAAGTCCGCTCCTTGCCTCATGGCCCAATCAAAAAATCCGCCAAACTTTACATATTTATTACACATCACATCCGGATTCGGCGTCCGCCCTGCTTTGTATTCTGCCACCATATAATCTACCACTTCTTCTTTATATTCTTTTTCCAAATCCAAAGTATAAAAAGGAATGCGTAATTTAGCACAAACACGCATGGCATCCAAACGGTCTTCTTTCAAACTGCACCCGCCCCAAAAATCTGGTTGCCAAACTTTTATAAAAACCCCAGACACTTCAAAACCAGCCTTTTTAAGCAAAGCGGCGCTCACTGATGAATCCACCCCGCCGGACAAACCAACAAAAACAACCTTTCTTTTTCCGAAGGTTCTGAGTTTTGTCGAAGGATTGGTCATCAACCTATTTTAAGTATAATTCCTTATTTTGCAAATGCTCGGCAAAAGTTTTGGCATAATGCATTTCTCCTTTTTTATCACTCAAAAAATATAAATAGTCAGTTTTTGTTGGTGTTACTGTGTCCCTAATGGAGTCCAAACCGGGATTACTGATAGGAGTGGGCGGTAAACCTTTATACAAATAACTGTTATATGGTGAATCAATTTTTAAATCAGTTAAAGTTAGATTAGCTGTTGTCTTACCATTAATATATTTAAAAGACACATCTACCTGCAAAGGCATATTTAAAGACAGTCTTTTCCATAAAATCCCCGCCACTATTTGCCTTGTTTCCTCTGTTCGCGCTTCCTCTTCCACCAAGGAAGCCATCTTTATAATATCGGATAGAGGTTTTTCAAAACTTTTAATTTCTAAGTCTAGTTCTTTTATCTTTTCTTGAAAAATTTCCTCCATTTTTTTAACCACCGCTTCCGCTTCCACATTAGGTAGAAACAAATAAGTCTCGGGAAAAAGATATCCCTCTTTGTCTCGCGCCACTTTAGAAAAAGATTCTGCCGTTATTTTGGAAAATTTTTTAGAAAATAAAATTGCCATTTCTTTTACATTTAAACCTTCTGGTATAGTAATCCGAACGAGAGCCAATCCATAATCCGCCGAAGAAAAACGCCAGGCTAAAGAAATTAAATTTTGTTTTTCAGATAAGGCATAATCCCCCGTTTTTATTCCTTTTAAACCACCAAAAATAACGGAAAGGGTTTTAAATAAAAAAGGTGAGCGAATAATTTTTTGGCTTGATAAATTTTTTGCTAAAGCGCTAAGCCCTGCCCCTTCTTTAACAGAGTAAATACTGCCGACAGGAAAATCAGTTGGTACCCGAAAAAAGAAAAAATAAAAAGAGAGGAAAAGTAAAATAACTAGAGCTCCTAAACCAAAATAGACAATCGGTTTTTTCATTTCTTAATCGGTAAGTTAGCTGGTGGTTCAGATTTTTTGGAAGCAATCTTGGTTAAGGTTGGCGTGGCGGAAACATTACCCGGGAAGTGATACATAGTGGCAATTTCTTCCGTCGTCAAAATAAAAGTATTTTGTCTATAATTCTGATAGGGCGGAAAAAAATGAGAACGCAAACGGTAAGCATTAAACATTTCTTTCTTTAATTTAAGGACCTTGGCCTCACGAAACTTTATTAAAAATGGAAAAACCGTACACAAATCTTTAAATTTATCTCCAGTATCTGTCCACACACTCATTCTTAGACCATTTAAGTAATTGGAACTATATTGTTTCATCGCTCCAATCAAACCAGAAATATTTATAGGAGTAAAAGTAGCCCCTTCTTTTACCACATAAAAACCACGAATCATTGTATCAAAAGCAATTTTACTCATACTTCTTTCAATAGCGGCCACTGCTTCAATTTGTCCTTTTGTTAAATTAGGAAATTTATTTAATTCTTTTGCCTTTTCAATATGTTTGGCTTCAACCTTATCAGCCGGCATATCCAACATAGAACCAATTTTAATCTTATTAATTTCTTCCGACGCTTTTTTCTGCCAATCAGGCTTTTCTTTCCAACGAAACTCTTTTTTACCTTCTTTTTTATTCTGTTTTATTAATACCTGCAACCACACTTGTTGACCCGGACCAACCGAGCCCAAAAATTCCAAAACAGCAGTCATTGGATCAATCCTGTATTCATCCTTCTGATCTTTCTCCATATTGTAATCCACATAAGTTTTTATAGGATAAGCATCCGCTTTAGCTAACTTATATTGCAAACCCCAAACGGAAGTTTTTGTCAGATCAGAATCAACTTGGCGAACATAATCTTTATCCTTTGGTACTTCATAAATTTCCACCGTTGGATATTGAGCATAAATTTGATGTTCCAAAAGGGCCTTAAACTTTTTCTCTGGTGCCCAAATATAAAAATGTACTTGACCTTCAATGGACACTAATTCCAGAGAAAACCAAGCCGCCACCTTACCTCCAATATAAGCTTCTGTATAAGTGGAAGCCCCACCTTGAGCCATTGCCCCTAAAACAATCTCCATCGCTAAAGGAGACTTTTGAATATCTTTAGGAATTTTAATTTCTAAGAGAACCGGTTCTTGTTTAGCAATATAACGAATTTGAATATAATAAACATAGAGAAGAACTAAAATATAAATTAAAATAAGCGGGACAAAAACAGGTGACAAGACAAAAAGTATTTTATAGACAAGGGGTAATATCTCCGTATTAAATTTGGTTAGCAATTCCAAAAACATACCCTTATTTTACCATAGACAGTTTTACTTTACTATCTCATACTTACCCTCTTTATTTTTTTTAAAGAATTTAGGATTCTGTAAGTTAATAACAATAGTATTTTCTTTGACATAGCGTTCTTTCAAAACCTTCTGCACGACTTCAGACTTGGTCAGTGGGCCATTCTTCTCAATAATTTTTCTAATAACATCCTTCACCACCCCGCTCATATAACCCCATTCAGACAGAGCATACAAACCACGACCGACAAGGACAAACCGTGGATCTTTTATAAGTTCATTATGACAAGTGGCCACATGCGCTTTGACTTTGAAAATTTCCGAAATAATTTTTACTACTTCACGAAAATGAATTGGTGAACCGTGTCGGCGGATAACCAAATAAGCATAATCTCTCATTCCTTTGGTGCTAATATTAGAAGACTCCGTCTTGCCCCATTCACCTAAAGTATTTCGGTCAATTTTTTTGGATAAAGCTAACCACCGTTTGGCAATTTCTTCATTTTTATATTTTTCTGATACATCTTCTAACTGTGCCAAAAAAGATTTTATAATATCTGGCTCAGACATTAAATCTTCATCTTTCAAAGTGGCATACAGCTTTTTCAAAGCTTCATGAACTTTTTCTGATAACGAATTATCAATGAACCAACGATGTTTAAAATCATCATCTTCCTTAATTTTATTAAAAGGATGACCAACTACTAAAATAAAATTGATATGACTCTGAACAGAAGCATCAGAAGAAACATGATCTAAAAGATCCTGCTCCACCACAATTCCACCTAGAGAATGAATAATGCTTTCAATTTCATCAAAAACTGGCTTAGCCTGCTCATATTGTTTAGACTTTCTAATAACCGCCAACGCATGATTTTCTATTTGTCTGACTCGCTCTCTAGTAATGCCATAAATTTTACCAATGGCATCCAAAGTCATTGAATCTGAATCCTTACCCAAACCATATCTCTTAATCATCACATCGCGAGAGCGCGGTGAAAGAGCATCAATTAATCCTTTGCTTGCTTGTTTTGGTTTGAAACTAACAATTGTTGACATAAATGTAGATTCGTTATTTTGACTAATAATAATGTCTTATGTCTAATATAGCACCCTTTATATTTTTAGTCAACAAGCAAACTCAAAATCCTTCCCTTAAGAAACATTTTCTTTTTTATCTCTTTACCTAAAAGCCATTTAGAAATATCTTTTTGAGCCAAAGCCACTTTTTCAACTTCTTCTTGAATAGAGCCAGCGGGCATATCAAAAGATCCTCGCACTTTGCCGTTAATCTGTACGACAATCAAAATCTTCTTCGAAATAATTTTCTTCTCATCATACTTTGGCCAGCTCTCCAAATGAATGGACTTTTTGTGACCCAAATTCGCCCACAATTCTTCTGTAATATGAGGAGCAAATGGGGCCAGCAGTTTTAAGATCACTTCATAATCATTTTTACTAATTCCCTCTTTTTCCGCTAAATTTACCAAAATCATAAAAGCGGAAATAGCGGTATTGAAATTAAAATTCAAAATATCTTCAGTTACTTTTTTAATGGTTTTGTGAAGCAGAGTTTCAAACCGATTGTCAACCTCCCTCAATCCCCCCTCATCTGATGGGGGAAGGTGAAAGAGTTTCCTCCCCTCCTTGGATAAGGAGGGGTTGGGGGCAGTTGAAATTTTGTCTTTAAGCTTCCACACCTTATCCAAAAAGCGTCTTGAACCCACCATATTATCCGTACTCCAAGCAATCTCTTGTTCAAACGGACCCATAAACATTTCATACACTCGTAACGAATCTGCTCCCACATTTTTTACCACTTCATCCGGGTTCACCACATTCCCCCAGCGCTTACTCATCTTCCGATTATCCGAACCTAAAATCATCCCTTGATTTTTAAGTTGTATAAATGGCTCTTTATTA
>CAZJFZ010000017.1:0-1471 GCA_964545745.1 uncultured Candidatus Saccharibacteria bacterium | reverse complement strand
GACCACTCCAATATCAAATAAAAACTTATGCCAAAAACGCGCGTAAATTAAATGTCTGGTGGCGTGCTCAGTTCCTCCCACATAAAGATCCACTGGTGACCAATATTTTTCTTTTTTCTTATCTACTAAAACTTTACTATTTTTTGGATCAATATAACGCAAATAATACCAAGAGGAACCCGCCCATTGAGGCATAGTGTTTGTTTCTCTTTTGGCTTTACCGCCACATTTTGGACATTTAGTATTTACCCATTTAGTAATAACAGCCAAAGGTGATTCCCCTGTCCCCGTCGGTTCATAAAATTTAACTTTTGGTAACTTCACCGGCAAATCTTTTTCTGGCACCGCCACCACACCACATTTCTCACAGTGAACAAGTGGTATCGGCTCCCCCCAATACCGCTGACGAGAAAACACCCAGTCCTTTAACTTGTATTTTGTAACCGCTTTTCCATATTTAGAAATCATATTCTTCTTATCTTCAAGAACAATTTCCTTGACTGGTAAATTATATTTTGTGGCAAAGGCAAAATCCCGTTCATCATGAGCTGGCACCGCCATCACTGCCCCAGTCCCATAATCCGCTAAAACATAATCGGAAATCCAAACTGGTACCCGCCCGGTCGAAGACGACTGATTCGGGTAAACTTTTTCATTATATACTGGGTTAATTGCAAACACACCTTCGAGACACACACCGGTTTTACTTTTATTGATTGCCGTTCTCTCAATTTCTGTTTTTGTTTTGGTTTCGGTAATATATTTTTCTACCGCCGGCCAATTTTTGATTTGTGATTTTAATTTGAAAACTAATTTATTTTCCGGAGCTAGCACTAAATAAGTGACACCAAAAAGAGTGTCTGGACGAGTGGTAAAGACTTCAATTTCTTTAATTTTAATATTTGATTTTTCAATTTTGAATTTAAGTAATGCCCCTTCACTTCGTCCAATCCAATTCCATTGACTCTCCTTTATGGACTCCGGCCAATTTAAATCATCAATATCTTTTAACAAACTGTCCGCATAATCCGTAATTTTAAGTACCCACTGTCGCATCGGCTTTTTCTCCACCATTGAACCACACCTTTCACATTTGCCGTCCTCCAAATCCTCATTCGCCAAACCAGTTTTACAGGATGGACACCAATTTATTGGCTCAAAGCTTTCATAAGCCAGACCTTTCTTAAACATTTGTAAGAAAATCCACTGCGTCCATTTATAATATTTGGGATCAGTAGTATTTATTTCCCTACTCCAATCATAATTCAAACCGATAATAGAAATTTGCTCCTTAAACCGTTTAATATTTTTTTTAGTAGCAATCTCTGGATGAATTTTATTAGCAATGGCATAATTTTCCGCAGGTAAGCCAAAAGCATCCCAGCCCATTGGATGAAGAACATTAAAGCCCTGCATTCTCTTAAATCTAGAATAAACATCTGTGGCAATATAACCCCGGGGATGACCAACA
>CAZJFZ010000016.1:0-10140 GCA_964545745.1 uncultured Candidatus Saccharibacteria bacterium | reverse complement strand
GCAGAAGAAATTAACTTTGAGCTAAAAATTAGCCACTAATGTCACATTCTATTTACACAACCGAGGGGTTTATCTTGAAAAGTCTGAATTTTGGTGAGGCTAATAAATATTTTTTTATATTTACGCGGGATTTTGGTTTGGTTAAAGCCACAGCACAAGGGGTTCGTCATTTACAATCCAAATTGCGTTACAGTTTGGAGGATTTTTCTTTTGGGCAAATATCGCTCGTGCGGGGAAAGGAAGTTTGGCGTTTGACCAGTGCGGAGAAAAAATTAAATATTAAAGATAAAGAAAAAATTTTATTATTATCTCGGATCTTTTCTTTACTTTTGCGTTTGCTTCACGGGGAGGAAAAAAATGATTTGTTATTTGATTCTTTAAAAGAAGGAATGTGTTTTCTTACAGAAAACAAGCCGACAAATGAGGCTCTGACTAACGAAGAGTCCTTAGCCAATTTTGAATGTATTATGGCTTTGCGTATCCTCTCTGCTCTTGGTTACATTGGTAATTTAGGTGATTTTAATCAATTTACCACTTCACCATATTTTACAGCCGAACTTTTGTCCACAATGTCTACTCTTAAATCTCGTGCTATTTGGGAAATAAACAAATCTCTCAAAGAAACGCATTTGTAATATATTTTTATGTTACATTAAAAAATATAACCAACCGTCTTAAAACCTTAAGCTATAGCATGACACTTTAAGACGGGGGGTTTTGGTGATTTAATAAAAAAAGAAATATGTTATAATACGGTGGTGAATTCTAAAGCTAACATTATTCAAAAAATACTTTTGATTTTATTTGTTTTTATTATGTCACTTTTAGTTGGTTGGTATGGTGAGCAGGCGGTGGAAAAATTTATGGTTAATAATGACAATGACAGTGTAAATGAAGTTCAACCTTTTTAAGTTTATGTATGAAGATCCCCGAAGTAAAATAAGTCAACTGGAAAAAATTCTCAATGCTAGGGAGGATCTTTTGTCAAAGAGAGAAAAAAGACATAGTCTTTCTCCTCATGATAGTACGGTTAATCAGGATTGGGATAATTCGGAATTCAAAGTAGGTGGTGAGGTTTTTACTCCTACCATCAAACCAAAAGGTCTGCCTTTTTCAACAAAAATCTTAATTGGTTCAATTATATTTTTTATTATTGCTTTTGGTATTGTGGCATATAAATTTCTTTGGGGAGGCAATTTAGTTTCCGGTAATAATATTGAAGTGACGGTTAAAGCCCCTATATCTGTGACGGGGGGAGAGGTTGTGCCTTTTGAAATTGAAATTAAAAATAATAACAATGTTTCTTTACTTGGTGCAGATTTGGGTGTCACTTTTCCTTTGGGAGCTAAGGAAGTTTCCAATACGGCTTTACCGGCCAAACGAGTGCAGGAATTTCTAGGGGATATTTTACCTGGTCAGAGTGTAAAGAAAAATTTGTCAGTGGTTTTATTTGGTGGAGAAAATGAAAAGAAGGATATAAACATTAATTTGGAATACAAGGTGGCTGGCTCAAACTCTTCTTTTAATAAGACAAAAATCTTTTCTGTCCTTATTAGTTCTTCACCAGTTAGTATTATGGTGACTGGACCAACAGAAGTCAACACTAATCAAAGTGTTAATTTTACAGTAGATATTGTTTCCAATTCTCCGACCGTAATGAAGAATTTGTTATTAAAAGCGGAATATCCTTTTGGCTTTTCTTTTAGTCAGTCAAACCCAAAAACTTTTTTGCAAAATAATATTTGGTTTTTAGGTGATTTGGAATCGGGTGGTAAAAGAAAAATTGTCTTGACTGGTATCTTGAGTGGTCAGGAAGGAGAGGAGCGGAGTTTAAATTTTAATCTTGGTTCCACTGCTTCGGCGGACAATCCAGTTATCAGTGTTCTTTTTGTTTCATCTTTTTCCATGGTGACTATTAGACGGCCTTTTGTCAGTGCGGATATTTTCTTTAACGATTCATCTGATAAAGAATATGTTTCTCAAGCTGGGTCAAAAGTAGAAACGGTTATCAAATGGCAGAATAATTTGGCTTATGAAGTGTCAGATGTTTCTTTAACCGTTAAAATGAGCGGTAATGATTTTGATAAAAATTCTGTTTCAGTTGGTGATGGATATTATCGTTCTGTTGATAATACAATTATCTTTAATAAAACAACAGATAAAGCTTTGGCTAATTTAAGTCCGGGGGATAGTGGTGAAAGCAAGTTTTCTTTTAGTAGTTTTGGTTTAGGGACAGTGGTTGGTTCAAACTTGAATAATCCGAGTATCATTTTAGATATTTCAGTTAAGGGACAAAAATTAGGTGATCAAGGCCAACTGGAAGATATTTTATTCTCTGATTCACGAAAGATTAAAATTACCGCTGATCCGCAATTTCTTTCCAAAGCTTTATATTATGTTGGACCATTTAAAAATATTGGGCCAATACCGCCAAAAGCTGAGCAAAAAACTACTTACACCATCACTTGGACTGTGACTAACCCGCTTAATAATTTATCTGGGGCGGTGGTGTCTGCTATTTTGCCACCTTATATTAAATGGTTAGGGGCGGTAAGTCCAAGCTCAGAAAAAATAGACTATGATGAAGGGACTGGTTTGGTGACTTGGAATGTGGGCGGTATTTTGGCTGGGGCCGGAAGTGTTTCACCGGCAAAGGAAGTATCTTTCCAAATTTCTTTTACACCAAGTGTGAATCAAATTGGTGAGACCCCAACCTTGGCTGGGGAGGTCACTTTAAATGCCAGGGATAGTTTTACTTTGACGCCCGTTGCCAGTTCTTTTTCTTCTTTGGATACTAGTTTAAGCAATGATCCATATTTTAAGGTAGATGGAGAAAAAGTTAGTCCATAGTTGTGAAAAGATTTTAATTATATATACTGTATTTATTATGAAGGAAAAAAATAAAGAGAAAAACGATGAATTGGAATTGATGGATAAAATAGTTTCACTGTGTAAGAGACGAGGTTTTGTCTATCCTAGTTCGGAAATTTATGGTGGTTTTGCTGGAGTTTATGATTTTGGGCCATTGGGGGTAGAATTGGAGAATAATTTGAAAGCGCATTGGTGGAAATGGATGGTCCATAAAAGATCAGATATTGTGGGTTTGGATTCTAGTATTTTTATGAATCCCAAAATTTGGGAAGCATCCGGTCATACTAAAGGTTTTTCTGATCCTTTGGCGGAATGTAAAGAGTGTAATACCCGAATCAGAGTGGACAAAGTCTTGGAAGAAATTGATGTTAAGGCGGATGAAAAAATGTCCGAAGAAGAAATTAATAAACTTTTTGCTGAACGTAAAAAAGAAATTAAGTGTCCAAAATGTGGCAAGCAAAATTTTACTAAAGCTAAAAAATTTAATTTGTTAGTGAAGTCAAACCTCGGAGATTTTACAGACGGAAACACCACACCATCATACTTGCGCGGAGAAACTTGCCAGGGGATTTATGTTAATGTTAAAAATGTTTTGGACTCACAACATTTGAAATTACCTTTTGGTATTGCCCAAATCGGTAAAGCTTTTCGAAATGAAATTGCCCCAAGACAATTTTTGTTTAGAACTAGAGAGTTTGAACAGATGGAAATGCAGTATTTGACTAGATCAGAAGAAGAGATGGTTGAATACGAAAAATTAAGACAATATCGATGGAAAGCGATGTTGAGTTTGGGTTTAAAAGAAGAAAATTTAAAATGGCACAAACATGACAATTTGGTTTTTTATGCCAAAGAAGCTTATGATATAGAATACAACTATCCGTGGGGTTTTGATGAAATTGAAGGTGTCCATGCTCGTGGAGATTATGATTTGACTCAACACTCTAAAGGCTCTGGTCAGGAGCTTACTTATCAGGATCCGGAAACTAATGAAAAATTTATTCCACACATTATTGAATCTTCCATTGGTGTTGGTCGTCTGTTTTTTGCCGTTTTATGTGATGCCTATACGGAAGATGTGATGGGGGATGAAGCCCGGGTCTATTTGAAACTAAAGCCAAGTATTGCACCAATAAAAGTGGCCGTTTTCCCTTTATTAAAAAATAAACCGGATTTGGTAAATAAGGCGAAAGAAGTTTTTGCGATGTTGAATGAAGAAATAAACCCCATCACTTTTGATGACAATGGCAATGTGGGGAAGAGATACCGAAGACAAGATGAAATCGGCACGCCATTTTGTGTGACCGTAGATTTTGATACTTTAGAAAAGGATGACACCATAACGGTTCGTGATCGAGATACTGGTAAGCAGGAAAGAGTGGCCGTAAAAGAGCTTATTAAATATCTGAAAGAAAAAATATATGGCAATATTTAGAATTATAAAAGAAGATATTTCTCAATTAAATGAAGTATCAAAATTCAATGATGAGCATGACCTTGAAAATTTTTTTAGTGACAAAAATAATTTAGAAGAATTACTTGGTGTAAAGTTTTTAGATCGACAATATGAAATAATTGGTAGAATCGGAGAAATTTGAAATCCCCAAAGGGTATGATATAATATTGTTAATAATATTATGGTCAAGATAAATGAGAAAAAATATAGGAATGTGGTGCTTTTCTTTGCCAAAAAGGTGAGGAATGGCACTTTGGGAAAGCTTAAGATGATGAAGCTTTTGTATTTTCTTGATTTTGATTTTTTTGAAAAATATGGAAAATCCGTCACCGGTGATTCTTATTTGCGGTTTGAAAACGGTCCAGTCCCACAAATGGCCGAAAAGATATTAAAGGAGATGACTGGTAAGGATATAAAAATCACTAGGCAAAAGATCGCCGATGGGTATAATGACCGCCAACTCATTGAGCCATTAAAGGATTTTGATTTAAATCTTTTTACCAAAGAGGAACTGACAATGCTTGAAGAAGTAGCCGAGAAATGGGAAAAGTTTAGCGGTTCAGAAATGAAAATGGCCACTCATGGTGAAGCACCGTGGATAGCCACCGAGCCTAATGGCGTTATTGATTATAATTTAGCTTATTATCGCAATAAATACGGCGAGATGGCAAAAATGTAACATGCAGATTTTTCGTCACCGTGATCTTGATAGAGATTTTAAAAGCCTAAAACGTTGTCTGACGCCGGAAGAGTCTTTAGCGTCCTGGGAAAGGTTGTTTAGTCTGAAAGGGATTAAGGAAACACCTGGGATTGATGCTTTTCCAGGTTTTGGTAGTCATCGGATATATAAAGGGCGTGTCGTTCCTCTTAAAGAAAATATTGGGAAATCAGGTGGTTATCGGGTAATATTTGAAATGCGATCCGAAGTTGAATATGAGGTCTTGGTATTTTCTCGACACGGGATATACAAATCAGAACAGGAATTAATAGATATTATTAAGAGCAGGCTAAACATTTAATTATGAATTACAAGAAAACCGTTTTGGAAAATGGGTTGAGAATAATTATGGTGCCGATGAAAGATAATCCTACAGTTACGGTTTTGGTTTTGGTGGAAGCGGGTTCTAAATATGAGACAAAGGAGAAAAACGGTATCTCGCATTTTTTGGAGCACATGTGTTTTAAGGGGACAAAAAAGAGACCAGGAATGTCTGACATTGCTTTTGAATTAGATAGTATTGGTTCACATTACAATGCCTTTACGGGTCAGGAATATACTGGTTACTATGCTAAGGCGGAGAAAAATAATTTACCAAAATTGCTGGATATAATCTCTGATCTGTATTTGAATCCTCTTTTTCCCGAAAAGGAAATTGAAAAAGAAAAAGGAGTGATTATTGAGGAAATAAACATGTATGAAGATTTACCCCAGAGGAAAGTGGAGGAACTTTTTGGGGAGTTGCTTTACGGGGATCAGCCAGCTGGTTGGAGTATCGCTGGTTTGAAAGAAAACATTCAAAAGATGAAGAAGGAAGATTTTGTTAGTTACCGAAATAAATTTTATGTTCCTTTGGCCACCACCGTGATTGTAGCGGGGAATTTTAATAAAAATAAGGTTTTGGTTGATATTGAAAAAGTTTTTGGTGGGTTAAAAAAAGAAAAGAAGGGGAGCAAGATAAAAACACTAGAAAAACAAATTAAACCAGCAATCAAATTTCACCAAAAAGATACGGATCAAGTCCACCTAGTTTTGGGGGTGAGAACTTTTGATACTTTTGATAAGAGAAGTAAAGTTTTGGATGTTTTAACCGGTGTTTTGAGCGGAGGAATGAGTGCCCGGTTATTTAAAAAAATGCGGGATGAAATGGGTATTTGTTATTACATTCATGCTAATAATAGTTTAATGACGGATTGTGGAACATTAACCATTGATGCTGGTGTAGATAATAAAAGAGTGAAAGAGGCGATTATAGCTTTACTTGGTGAATTACAAAAACTAAAAACTATTTTGGTATCTCCAGAAGAATTGAATAAAATCAAACAGCATTTGATTGGGACAATGTATTTGGGTTTGGAGTCATCGGATTCTTTGGCGGAGTTTTATGGTGGTCAGGAGATTATGAATAAGAAGGCAAAAACACCGGAGATGATAAGAAAAGAAATTGAGTCTGTAACCGCTCAAGATATTCAGAAATTGGCCAAGGATATTTTTGTAAATAAAGGCTTAAACTTGGCGATAGTCGGACGGTTTGACTCTAAATTAGATTTGGAAAGTATTCTTAAATTTTAAAAGCTGTTACCTTGATGATTTTATGTTATAATAGGCTAATGGAGAAGTTAGAAAGAAATTTAAATATTAATATAAGTTCGGGGGTTATCATAAAGACTTTAGTCATTTTATTAGTTACTTTTTTGCTCTATCAGATGCTTGATTTGGTTTTGGTGGTTTTAACTGCCATTGTCATTGCTTCGGCGGTAGAACCGCTCATCAAATGGTTTGGGCAATATAAAATCAAAAGGTTAGTTGCTGTTCTAATTACTTATATTTGTGTTGTTTTGGTTTTTTCCGGATTATTATATTTTTTCATTCCACCGGTTTTAGAACAAGCCTCAAATCTTTTGGGTAATGCACCAAAATATTTAGACTCAGTGACTTTGTGGAATCCTTTAAACGATAGTAAATTGGTAGAAACCAGTAAAATGGCCAGTGGTTTATCTGACAGTCTAAGTGGTAGCAAACAAATTTTGGGCGGTCTATCTTCCGGTTCAATTAATTATTCTGTTATTGGTGATCTCGTTGCCAAATTTCAGAAAATTACTTCCAGTCCTTCAGATGGTTTGATAAATATTGCCAGCGGTATTTTTGGTGGCGCTTTTTCCTTTGTTTTGATTATTGTTTTATCTTTTTATTTAGCGGTACAGGAAAATGGAGTGGAAAAGTTTTTAAAAATTATTACTCCACTTAAAAAGGAAGCTTACATTACTAATTTATGGAAGAGATCGCAAGGAAAAATTGGTCTTTGGATGCAGGGACAGTTAGTTTTGGGCATTTTGGTTGGTGTTTTGGTTTATTTAGGTCTGATGATTTTGGGTGTGGAAAACGCTTTGGTTTTGGCGGTGTTGGCTGGTGTTTTAGAAATAATTCCTTATTTTGGTCCAATTTTATCTGCTATACCAGCTACTTTATTTGGTTATGTGGATGGAGGATTAACGACAGGATTATTGGTTCTTGGTTTGTTTGTAATTATTCAGCAATTTGAAAATCATTTGATTTATCCGTTGGTGGTTAAAAAAGTGGTTGGTGTTTCGCCAATTATTGTTATTTTAGCTTTGATTGTGGGAGCCAAACTATTTGGTTTCTTGGGGATACTTTTGTCTGTGCCGGTTACTTCTGCTCTGATGGAATTTATTGATGATATTCAGAAGGATAAAGATACCGCTGAACATAAGATGATGAAAACTACTGTTTAAATTATGTCTAAGAATTTTTATATTACTACCACTTTGCCATATGTAAATGCCCCGGCTCATATGGGTCATGCTTTGGAGTTTGTTCGGGCTGATATTATTGCTCGCCATAAAAAGCTTTTAGGTTTTGAAGTTTTTTTTAATACGGGGACGGATGAACACGGACAAAAGATTTTACAGAAAGCTTTAGAGAATAATCAGACTCCCCAAGAATTTGTTGATCTTTATGCAAATAAATTTAAAGATCTATTAAAATTACTTGGTATCTCTTCTGATATAAACTTTATTCGGACAACGGATCCTAATCATATAAAATCAGTTCAAGATTTTTGGAAATTATGTGATAAAAACGGTTATATTTATAAAAAAAATTATCAAATTAAATATTGTGTGGGTTGCGAGTTAGAAAAAACTGATTCTGATCTAGTAGATGGAAAATGTCCAGATCATCCAAATTTAGTTTTAGAGATTCGTGGTGAAGAAAATTACTTTTTTAGATTTTCTAGTTTTCAAAAGCCACTACTTGATCTTTATGCTAAAAATCCCAGTTTTGTTATCCCCGAAACTAGATTAAAGGAAATTAAAAATTTTGTAGAAGCAGGACTGTCTGATTTTAGTATTTCTCGGTTGAGAGAAAAAATGTCTTGGGGGATAGAGGTGCCGGGGGATACTCTCCATGTTATGTATGTTTGGTTTGATGCTTTGGTGAATTATATCTCGGCGATTGGTTGGCCCACGGATATGGAGAAGTTTAATAAATGGCAAATGGAGACTGGCGGTATGGTCCAGTATTGTGGTAAGGACAATTTGCGTCAACAGAGCGCTATGTGGCAAGCGATGCTTATGGCGGCAGGGTTACCAAATTCTAAACAAATTATTATTGATGGTTTTGTTACTGGAGCCTTAGGAATAAAAATGAGCAAAACCTTGGGTAATGTTATTGATCCTCTAGATTTGTTAAAAGAATACAGTACTGATGCTCTTCGTTATTATGTATCAAGAGAATTAAGTTCATTTGATGACAGCCCGATGACAGTAGAAATGTTTAAAGAAGCTTATAATGCTAATTTGGCTAATGGTTTGGGTAATTTGGTGAGCCGGGTAATGAAGATGGCGGAGACTAATTTGAATGAGCCTATTTCTCTTTCTTCACAGAAAGCAGTTTTATCTAGTGATTTTAATGACTTTCTTGATAAATTTGAAATCCAAAAAGCCACTGATTTAATTTGGCAGAAAATTGCTGAAGCGGATAAAATGATTCAGGAGATGCAACCTTTTAAGTTAGTTAAAAGTGATAAAGAAAAAGGAGTAGAAATAATAAAAGATTTGGTAGTAAAAGTATTTATTATTAGTTGTCTGTTAGAGCCCATAATGCCGGAAACTTCTAAAAAGATAAAAGATTTAATTAAAAATAATAAAAGTCCAGAAACTCCGTTGTTTTTGAGGAAAGATTAATTATGAAATATATAGACATACATTCCCATCTTGGTTTTGAGGACTATGGTTCAGATCAAAAGGAAGTAATAGAAAGAATGAAAGAAAATGGAGTGGGGACGATTGCGGTCGGGGCAGATTTAGAAACTTCCAAAGAAGCGGTAAAAGTGGCTCTACAGAATGAAAATATCTGGGCTTGTATTGGCCAACACCCAACCCATAATATTTCGTCAGAAAACTTTCGCTACAGCGAAAGTTTTAATGAAAAAGAATTTGAAAAATTAGTTAGTAATTCTAAAGTAGTGGCGGTGGGTGAGTGTGGTTTGGACTACTTTTTTAAAGGTGAGTCCTTGGTCTTGGAAGGTCTCTCCTTGGAAAAAGTTAAACAGAAGCAAAAAGAACTTTTTCAAAAACAAATTGAGTTTGCTCTTAAGTACAATAAACCTTTGATGCTCCATATCCGTGATGGGGAGGTCAAGGGTGAGGCTTTTAATGATGCTTATGAACTTCTGTCAAAATATGTTGATTTCGGACAAGGACTGTCCTTGTCCGAACTAAGGGGGAATGTGCATTTTTTTACTGGGAAGTTGGAAATGGCCCAGAAGTTTATTGCTTTGGGTTTTACTATTTCTTTTACTGGTTTGATTACTTATGTGCGGGATTTTGATAAAATAATTAAAAATGTGCCTCTACAGAGCCTCCATGCGGAGACGGATGCTCCCTTTGTGGCCCCAGTGCCTCACCGTGGCGAGCGTAATGAGCCCTCGTATGTTATTGAAATCTACAAAAAAATCGCGGAAATCCGAGGTGAGGACCCCGAACTCGTTCGTCTTCAGCTTCTTAAAAATGCCAAAGAAGTGTTTGATATTTAAGTTCTTTTATGTTAATGTTGGTTTTATGGAAAAAGTCGA
>CAZJFZ010000015.1:0-10521 GCA_964545745.1 uncultured Candidatus Saccharibacteria bacterium | reverse complement strand
ACAGAAATGATATGCCTTAATTAAATCCGTAAAAGTCCCGACCTGGTTAATTTTGAGTATACATGCATTTATAGAATCCTTATACTTTTCAAGATATTTGATGTTTGTAACGATTAAATCGTCGCCAACGATTAATACTCTATCACCAATCTTAGTTTTTAGTTCTTTCCAAGCCCCTATATCTTCTTCGTGAAATGGATCTTCCAAATATGTTATTTCAGGGAATTTTTTGAGTAATGATTCGAGGTATACGACAAATTCTTGAGATGAATACCCCTTACCTTTTATTAAGTATTCAAAACTAGAATTATCTTCCCCGATTCTCCTTGAAAGATTGTTTGCCGCTATATCTATAGCAATGTCACATTTATTAGTATTTCTAACATTTATAGCTTTTTTAATTAACAAAATCGCATATTCTACATCTGAAATATTTGGTGCAAATCCTCCCTCTCTTCCAACCAAGGTATGCTCTATCCCCAAATCATTTTCCAGGATTCTTCTTAAATCTAGGTATACTTCTGATGCAATTCTAATGTTTTCATTTATAGATGAAGCTTTTGGAATTATCATAAATTCACAAAATTCCAACCTACTACCCGCATGCATTCCTCCATTTAAAATATTGAATATCCCATAAGGAAACGAGATGTTTGTTTTATTCGATGAGGCAATATATTCGTAGAGCTTATCATCTGTAAAACCATTACTGCTTGAGGAATATTTAAGAAAGGCAAGGGACAGAGACGTGGTGAGTTGCGAAATAAGTTTTGACGAAATCAATACATCAAATTCTGCCTGGGATAAGTTGAGTATTTCTTTAGTGTTTAAAAAAGAAATATCATTTCCCTTATCTATAGCAAGAAGGCTCGCTTCATTTTGACCTAATGTTAACCCTTGTGGAGCACTTTCATATATTTTATTTTGACCATTTTCAATAACTGCTTCCTGAGTAAATTCACCGGTAGACATTAATACATTTCGTGTGTAAATTTTATGATTAATATTCTGCATATTTTATTTGATCTCTTCCCATGTAACAACATCGCCAATTTTGAAACCCATATCTTCAAAGCCTTTTTTGTATCGAACGGTGCCTAATTCTGGCATACCATGCAATGAACTTCCTTTATAGAGTATCCACTCTTTATCATCGTTACTCATCATTCTATTTGAAAACTTCGCGTCTAATTTATAGATACCATTTACAGATATTTTAAACCTAGTCCCTTCTGCATACTTTGGAGTATTACCCATTATTTTCATTAATCCAAAATTATCTATGTGAACGATAGTACCATCCGTAATATTTAGATTTGTGATATTATTAGTATCAAATTTCTTACCAAATTCATTAAAAGGTACTCCGGTTAAAAGTTTCGCTACATTTGGAGCGTGTACATACTTTCCTCCAAATGAAATAAATCCTGGATCATGCACCTCATACAGTTCTTCTATTCCAAAATCATTCAAAAACCATGTTAGTGCACCAGTATTTGCTCCAAAAAACAAAATTCCATTTTTTGTCTTACCATAGATACGAGCTGAACGATGTTTTTGAGGATTAATAACAACTGAAAATACAGTTCCTGGGGGACAATGCTCCCCCATAAGTCTTATTAAAAATGATGCATTAATAATTGAAAATTCACTAATAGGAACAACTTCGATATTCACATTAGTCATCCCAAGTTTTTGGCATTCAAGTAGGATTATAAATTTCATCTCACTAGAAGCTACATCAATGCAGTCAGTAATGAGAACTACTTTTTTTGTTGCTTCTTTCATGATAATTTGTATTTCCTAATATAGCATATACTTTAACTTTAGTATATAGCGTTGTAATTACTACTTCTAGAACCTCATCTGAGGCGAGGATTCTGTGGATACAAAATAGCCTTGGATTACTCTCATAATCCAAGGCTATTACTTAACCTCACCAGAGTTAAGTATGTCTTGCTCCCTCTTCACTCTTACAACATTATAACCACCAATCTTGGACCCTCTCCAGTTGCCAAGACCAATCCTTCTGTCCTCACCATTTATACTTAGCACAACACACGCTGGGTATTCGAAATCATCTATACACAGGGACCCCGGTGCCATAAATGACCCAGAAAGATGTCTGCCATTCTGTGAGGTGAGAAGGGCTAGAAGATGATAAATGGTTGCTGGTTGCCAATCGTCTTTTCTGGTGGCCCGTACAATCTCCTCGAACTTCTCTTTTTTTCGAAGCTTCTGTACCTCAACTTTCCATTTTCCCAAGAATGAATCTCGGAAAGGATAGAATATATCAGTAACCCGTGGTTGAACCCAAGACATTTCTAAGGCTTCCACCATCTCTTTCAGGGTTTTCCCCGACACATCTATAACACACTGAAGAATAGTCTCCATGTTATTTACTCCCTCTAAGGTTGTTGGTTGGTTTTCTACACTCATACTGGAATTTTAGTCCAATATGCCTAAAAAGTCAAAGAACTTCACTACTTAATAGTCTAGCATACTTGAGTAAATAAGTCAAGGTAAAGTGGAGTAGATTCAACATTAAAATAATGTAAAAAATTACTTGCCCATTTTTTCTATTTCAGCTAATGCTAAAACTCTATTCACAAACTCGGTTTTACCACCAACATAAGAGCCCTTTCCAGTAGGGTCAGTCTGTAATAATCCTTCCTTTAATTTCTGATATTCATCTCGATAATTTGAATGCTTTCTTAAATAATCTCTAAATAAAATCTGCCTTTCCCAGAAACCTCCATTGTCCTTGTAAGCAATAGAAAGATGGAATTCGGTCGGATTACCTTTTCTAAATAAGTGCCTTTCTCCACTAGAATTTAGCTTGTCGTAAGAATATACAAATTCCTCAAGCAGTTTAATAAAGGAATCTCCATCTTCTCTCTTTTCTATTAGAACAGCAATATCAATAATAGGTTTTGAAGATAATCCTGGAATAGAAGTGCTACCGATATGTTCAATAGCTATAACCTTATCGCCAAATATTTTCTGTAATTTATCTTTTTCTACCTCAAATTTATCGCTCCAAGAGGGCTGATATGGTACAAGTATTGTGTGTGAGTCTTTCATTGTAATTAATTTTAATTCCCAAAAGTCATGAAATTTGAGCTTTCATATTTTCTGACAGAGCGTTTGAATAAAAAGATGGAAAGAAAAAATAAAAAGAACGCCATGACTATCATTAATATTATTTTCATAACAGAAATATCTTTCAGGGCTTCTAGAGGAATAGTTCCAATCAAAAGAGACGGGATGAGAAAAGTAAAAATAAATCTCATCACCCCCTGGAATGCTCCGCCGTGGAAAAGAGCGGGGGTAAGGAATATTTCAAACATTCCTTCATGAACAGAACTGGCATCGGTAAACAAAAAACTAACTGATGCTATCAAAATAGTCATTGATAGGAAAACTAGTGAGGCTAAAAATAATAAGACCACAGCAATCAGAATTTGGTATAAAGAGATGTGGATTAGAAAGCAATAAACAAAAATACAAACAACACCAAAAGTTATATCCCCAATAGCTGATGCTCCAAAGGAGGAGGTGGCTATCCTTAAAATTAAGTTTTTTGGAGATAACATAAATCGATCAAATGATCCGGTGGCCACATAGTTTGGTATTTTTCGTAAACCATTTGCCCCAGAAAGGACGACACCGTAGCTTATTGCTGTAAAACCTTGTAAGCCGATAATATCTATGGCCGTCCATCCGCCAATAACACCAACTGATTTCACAAAGAAAACCCAGAGAAAAATAAAGGCCGTATTGTTAATCGCCATCCCAATAATATTCATCAAAAAACTGGTCCGCAGTTCAGCACTGCTTTGAATATTTTTTTTGATTGAATATATAGCAAATTTTATTTCTTTAAACATAATTTTATCCGCCATTTACTGATAGTTTATTCTTGGCTTTAGAATATAGAAAATATAAAGTTATTCCTGACACTATTATCCAAAATAACTGGATTCCAATCAAAAGAAACCAATCAGATTTCCACGACTCATTGACGGTATGTGTTATAAACTGTGAAGCTCCAAAAGGGCTATACAGAGCAATTTTATACAGAAATGCAGGAAATAGAGCAATCGGTAGATATGAGCCACCTAGTATCATTACAGCTTTATCTACAATCCAAAAAACTGGGTCTATATCTTCAATCCAGAAGGATAAGACACCTACTAAGGTATAGACTAGTAAAGTCAAGATTGAGGCCCCAAGAAAGACAAGAAATAAAGTTGGTAAAAATATACCAATAGTCATGGTCTGAGGAATACCGATAATAAAAAATAAGCCGATACTGCCCAAAATAGCCACCAGTAAAAAGGAATAAATACCAGAACCGATTTGCCACCAGGTTTTATATGATAAATAGGCTATCGGCTTATTCAAAAATACTTCAATATTTCCAGATTGAACATCTCTCATAATTGATCGAGAGATATCTCTAAGCCTAAGGGTTGAAAAGGCGAAGTAAAAAAACATGCTCCAAGCTACAATATTATAGGTAACACCATTCACTAGCCCACCGTTTAGCTTAAATACGTAATAATAAAGTATGAGCAAAATACCACATCTAGCAATCAAAGAAACCGTGTCTACAAAAAGCCTGCCCGGATAGTGCATCCGATCTTTAACCAGAATTCTTATTACTTTGTTTGCAAATCTAATCTCCTTCATAGATATGTCTAATTACGGTTTCAAGATCAGCATCATAGACATCAATATCTTCCAACTCAAAAATATCTAGTAATTTTTTCAAGGACTCCTTTACGCTTATTTTATTTACATTAATAGCTACCGTGATTTTATTTGAATCTTTCGTTAGATATCTAATCCCATCAAACAAATCTGGAAAATTAACAAAACTTTTTAAAGGTATGGGATCGACATATTTCTCAAAAACAAACGCTTTGGCTAAATCTGCGGTGGGTAAATCTTTAATAATTACTCCATGATTAATCACAATCGTTCGGTCACATAAGAATTCAACGTCACCAACATCATGAGAAGTTAGAAAAATAGTCGTTTCTTCAGTTTTGTTTATTTTCAAAAGTAATTCACGAAGTATCTTCTTGGCCACTACATCCAAGCCAATAGTGGGTTCATCTAGAAGAATGATTTTAGGTTTATGAATAAGTGATACGGCCACTTCCGCACGCATCCTTTGCCCCAATGATAATTTACGGACCGGTTGATCTATAAAAGAACCTAGATCAAAAAGTTCAATGAGTTCCTTAATACGATTTTTAATTTGTTCATCGGTGAGATCATACATCACACCAAAAAATTCTAGCGAATCTGTAAGTGGAAGGTTTGGTAATAATTGAGACCGTTGGCCAAAAACGGTACCAATTTGATAGGCCAATTTTTTCCTATCCTTAACTGGGTCAAGACCTAAAACACTTACTTGACCTGAGGTAGGAAACAAAATACCCGTTAACATTTTAATAGTAGTGGACTTTCCAGCACCGTTAGGACCAATAAAAGCCACTCTTTCTCCGCTCTTAACAGAAAAAGAAATATTATCTACGGCTATAATATCTTTCCTTTCTGGGAAAAATAAGTTCTTTAGCCAACCAGAAGAAGCATCCTTCACCGGAAACGTGAACTTTTTGGAGAGATTATTGATAATTATAGAATCTGATTTCATAAAGCTATATTAGCACAAAACCAACTTATGCTAAATAGGCCTTATTTCAATCCCATAGATACCAAATTTAGGGATATTTTCCTTATATTCTTCAAAAACCGTGTTATATCTCTCAACCGCTCCATTAATATCCAAACCTGAAGACAAGGCGTTTCTAGTCCCTTCCGCTTCAAGCATTGATCTGACATCTGGATAGTGTCTTACGTCTAAGATTTCCACCTTCATCACCTCGTTTGTTGTCATATTGGTAAAGGTAAAAGTGTCTCCTGATTTTAAATCAGCATAAGGGGTCTTATCATAACTGGTCGGCACTCTGGTTTCTATTTTCTTAGTCCCGGCTTTGATTGCCTTGAACGGTCTATCTAATAAATTTAAATTGTAATTCATTTTATTTTATTTAATATTAACTTAACTGTTTCCTCTGGTACTTGATCTGTATTATCAATTATCTCTCCAAAAGTGGGTCTATGAATACCAACATCATAGTGATGCTGTATTCTTTTTCTCTCCCAATCGGTTAATTCTCTAGTACCACGATTTGTCAGGACATCCTCTAATTTTGGTGCTAGGGTAAAGACATGAGTTTCGATATCCATGTCTTTTAAACCGGCAACAAAATAATCGTAATTCTTTTGGGATAAAGGATAAGGGACTATCACGCTCAAACCTTTGTCTATAAAATTTCTGATCACAGTAAGAGCGTTCTCCAAATTTAAAGGGATTGCTTCGTCTATCGGCATCCATTCAATCATTTCATGAAATGTGTCTATCTCCACCAATGCAGTTTTTGGTAACTCTTTCACCAAGAGCTTGGCTATTGTGCTTTTGCCAGAATTTATTGAACCGTTTATAAATATAATCATGATTTTAAATCTTTTACTGCTTCTAAACCTTTTTTAATAAATTCTTTAAAATTATTACCTTGGACAACATGCTTATCGTAAAGTTTTTCTAAAGTTTCCGTAACTGATTGGCCAGCAATTTTAAGTTCACGATGTTTGGGATAATAACCATTATTATGAGTATCAAGTACATCGGTTATTCTCTTATCATTAAGTATGATGACAGCAACAATTTCACTTAAAATCCATTCTTTATGTGGAGATTCATAATTTTTTCTATTTATCTCCGGAAATTCTTCCTTGAGCTTTTTGAAAAACAAGAAATGCGATATTTCATGAGCAAAAACTTTATTTGGATTATTATGATCCGGTGGAACAGAAAACCACCAGACATCAAGATGTCTTGGACAGATAGGATTAATGGAAATGTAAGCGGTGATATCTTTTTCTGGATAATTTGTTTGAATTATCTCTGACAAGGTTCTTAAAGTTTGTTCTTCAACTTTTTGCCAGTCAGATTTTACTTTTAACAACCCCTCATCCATCTTTTGACCAAGCTCTTGCCTTATTTTTATAATTTCATTTTTAATAGCTCCATTCTTCTTTTTCTTTGGTTTTATCTTTTTGATTTCTAAAAATGGTGGATATTTTTTAGTAATCATATCACTCCAATCCCAATCCAAAAGGCCTGAAATCATTTCAGTCTCTAATTCTATTGGCATTTGCTTAAAAATTACCTCTGGCAATGTTTTTTGATCATGGTTATTATTTTTTTTATTATTCTATAAAAACCTTACTATATCTGATAAGATTGTACCATCGTTCAAATCTTTTTGAATTTTTGACGGTAATACTTTTCTCGTATCATTCTTTTTGATCCAACAGATTTCAACAATTTCGTGTTTGTGTGTGCCACCAAGATTTTCAACATCCAAATAATCAGCGGAATTAACAATTTCAAAAAAGAACTCTACAGATTGTGTCTGATCTGTATCTATAAAATTATTCACGTATAAAAGCCTGCCGATTTGTGGTTTAACCCCCAATTCTTCAGTAATCTCCCTTTTAATGGAATCCTGCACTTTTTCACCCCATTCAAGATGACCACCAGGTAAAGCATAAAAATCTGTGTTCACAGAATGCTTAACTACCAAAAGATTACCGTCATGGATAATAATTCCTCTGGAACGTACCACGATTTTTTTATTTAATTCATTATTCATTTTATTTTTTCCATAATTTCCTCCCAACTTCCCACCCCTATAACATTCGGTAAAAATTGTTTGAATTCTTCTACTTCTTGGGGATCGGGTTGAAACAAGAAAAGATGCGGGATTTTACCAACCATATTGGCTTAAGACTTCCAGTCTGTCGTCCACAAAGTAGGTTATGTTATTTTCGCGACAAATTCTTTCTTTCTCGTGACGTTCTCGGCAGAAAAAGACATTCTTCGGTTTTATACCAGTCTTATTATAAAAATCATTATCAACAAGCCAAGTCAAAATTCTTTTTTCGTGTTCCTCCTTAGCTCGGGAGACCAGAAAAATATTATCTCTGAATTTTCCACTGTTTAATTTCTTTAGATATTCAAATACGCCCTTCGAAGCGGGAATGGTGGAATATTTGTCCCGCCAAAAAGACTCGTCTTTTATATCCTTAACTGGACGATGATCCGTTATAACATTGCCGATATCCACGCCTAAGGCTTCCTTTTTCATAAGGTTTAAGGATAGCATAAACTTTACCAACAAAAAACTCCCCGATTGGGAAGTTCTTTGTGGGAGTAGCAAATTACTTTGAGAGAAGATCGGATTTCGTCGCCGGTCTTATTTCTCGTTCATTTCCCAGCCCTCAGTTTGCAACTGTTATGCTCGGCTGAACTCTTGGTGTGTCCGTAAACCAGTTATCGCTTTTCACCGCTCCCTCTGTCCTTGCGGACAAATCCACCGCACAATGACGGATGACGAGTCTTAATTCACGATCCCTGTTTCTAAAATAAATTAGAAAACCCCAACTCTCACTACTCCGAGAATACTATAGCAAAGTTTTTAAAAACTTCCAAAATATATTACTGCATTAAATCACTTTCAAAAAGTGATTTAAACTCTGCCCATCTTTCTTCTCTTAATAATTTGAAAAAGTTATTATAATCTTGCGGTGAAATCATCCAAAAATAATACTTTTGTTTCTTTTGTAATTTATTTAACATCCCAATATGCCTTTTAGTATATTCAACCTTTCCTTTATTTTCCTCTGATATATCAATTTCCGATTTTGTTTCAATTATCAAAATATTATTTCCTATCTTAATAAAGAAATCTGGGTTAAATTCACCTATTTTTGGATGTTCACCTTTTCGCCATGAATAACTGATCGTATAGAATCCAGTATCACGGGATTTTATCCATGCATCAATTTTTTTATAGTTTTCTTCTTTGATTAAGTGTTTTACAAATTCTCTTTCTGGTTTATGACTAACCAACACTAGATTTAGAGGAGTCCTAAATTTATAATTGTTATCAATTTTTATTTTACAAGTCGTACTTAACCCACCAACTCCTTCATCAAAAGCATCTTCAACTTCTTTTATCATTTTCTTTTCATTGTCCTCACTCAATGTCAAAGAATTATCATCATAATAAATAGCCCCTTCTTTACTCAATGCGGATAGTGAAATACTGTTCTTTTCAATTTCATCTGTTCGTTTTTCATTAAGATTGTCCGGTCTTGTATCAAATCTTATAACTTTGAATTTTGATGATGGTCGTCTGATAACACCAAATCCTTGCAGGGTCTTTTGTAAATTACTCTCGCTAATCAAATCTCTTTTCTCGTTAATGTTTTCTAAGGAATTCCTAATTATCTTCTCAATCTTTTCTTCTGAATACATTTTTAAATAATCAACGTCATCTGCTTCGCTCCAAAAACTTATCTTATTTTTTATTTCATTAACGGCATAATCAACTTTATACATCTTCATATGTGTACTGACGGAAATCTTTTTTTCGACAGATGGTTCTCGCACACCAACAAATGTGATTGTGCTTTCGTCTGATTTTGGCTGGTCATCATATCTAAATAACTCAGCTTTAAATTCATATTCTCCTTTCTTTTCATAGTTTTTTTCACTTGGCAGTGGATCATAATCAATGTTATGTATTGAAAAATTATAATCCTTATCTTTTTTGATAATATAACTATAAATTCGTTTTTCTCTTTCCAAAACCTCATCAACTAATTTTTTTATTTCTGGATACCATTTAGCATGATTAAAAATTCTAACTGATGGCTGTTGTCCCGCATATTCTAGAGGAATTCTTAGCCCACGACCAAGTACTTGTGATATTAGAAGTTTTGAATCGAATGCTCTTTTCTCATGTGGAACAATTTGAAAAACATTTTTTACATCCCATCCTTCAGTAAGCATTGAAACAGAAAAAATATACTCTACTTTATTACTCTTTGAATCCACTTTTTTCAAAATGGCTCTATTTTTTTCATGTTCTTTGGCAGAAGTAATAATCAATGTTTTTGCTTCGGCTTGCTCCATACTTACTTTCTCCTGCTCTTTCAAAAACTTTTGAAATTTTGTGATTAAACTCTTACATTCAATAATATTTTTTGTTATTAAAATTGTTAGAGGTTTTACTTTACTATATTTTTTCCTGTTGTCTTGATGTATCTGATATACCTCTTGGAATCTAACATTTTCTGGTGATTTTTTTGTTTCATCCTCATCTACAACATAAAAAATATCTTTTACATATTTCTCATCAATAGCAGTTTTCAATGAATATCTATATATAACATTTGGGAAGTAATCATCTTTTATATAACAAGTACCAGAAAGCCCGATAAGATATTTGAAACCAAATTTTTTATCCGCCAAAAATTGCTCCCATTTTTTTAAATCCTTATCGCTTGGCGAATAAATATGATGTGCCTCATCATTCAAAATCAATGATCTATCTCCCTGACCTAAAAAGCTATCTCGTATTGCAGATTTGTTTT
>CAZJFZ010000014.1:0-10863 GCA_964545745.1 uncultured Candidatus Saccharibacteria bacterium | reverse complement strand
AAATAAAATGGAATTTAATTTTATTACAAACGTGCAAACCTGTTTTGATCTCGTCAGAGATACTGTAAACTTGCCTTTAGTTTACTATTCTCACATACCTTCTGCTCTAATTTCCTTATTTATTGGTACTATAGTTTTAATCAAAAACAAAACATTATTAGGCAGAATTTTATTTTCTATATCGGTAGTCTATTCACTTTGGGTAATGTTAAGCCTTGTCACATGGACAAGTTATAACAGTATGTATTATATGTTTGTGTGGTCATTTTTTGGTATCCTCACCTCTTTATTATTTGTTTTGACTATATATTTTTCTTACGTCTTCTTATTTAAGAAAGATGTTAATGTTTGGGTTAAATGGTTATTTTTAATTCCACTCATTCCAATTTTTCTATTGACTCCAACTACCTACAATTTACCTAGTTTTGACGGTGTTTGGTGCTTGGCAAATGAGGGCTCATCCTTTACAACATATTATTATGCTTTTGGAATTTTAGCACTCCTAATGGCTCCAATTTTACTCTTCAAAAAATTTCGCCAGACAAAAGATAAAATAGAGAAAAGGGAGGATTTTATTTTTATTACTGGTATTGGATTATTTATTTTGATGTTCTTTTTTACCGGCTTCTTGGCTAGTTATCTTGTTGATAATGGATATATAACTAATTTTAATTTGGAACCCTATGGCTTATTTGGGATGGTGATCTTTATGGCTTTCCTCGCTTACCTTATCGTCAAATTTAAAACCTTTGATATTAAATTACTGGGAACACAAGCATTAGTGTGGGCTTCGGTAATTTTGATTGGTTCACAATTTTTCTTTAACGGCTATCACTTTAATCATCACCGCAATCATTGGTTTACTTATTGTCCGTGGTATTAAAAAGGAGATTGTTCAAAGAGAAAAAATTGAAGGGTTAGCTAAGAGTTTGGAAGGAGCAAACAATAAATTAGAGAATGTTAATATAACATTACAGGAGGCCAATGAAAAGCTGAAGGAATTGGATCAAATGAAATCCGAATTCGTGTCCCTAGCCACGCATCAAATCCGGGGGCCACTCGCGGCCATCAAGGGCTATATTTCTATGATGGTGGAAGGGGATTATGGCAAGGTGCCAAAAACTTTTGACGAGCCGTTAAACACAATTTTCAAATCCACGGATTCCCTTAGTCATATGGTGACGGACTTTTTGGATGTGTCCCGCATTGATCTTGGTCAAATGAAATATGAATTTACAGACTTTGATTTTCGGGATTTGGTGAACGAAGTGCTTAAGGAATTAAAGCCAAGCATTGATGCCAAAAAACTAGAGTTTAGAGTGAAAATTACGGATCAAGCTTGTTTGGTAAAAGCGGATAGAGTTAAATTAAAACAAGTGCTGAATAATTTAGTGGACAATTCTAATAAATATACTAAGACTGGGTGGCTGGAAGTGTCCGTGGAAAAACCTGCCCGAACTTCTTCCGAGAAGGACATGGTATTGTTTGCGGTGAAAGATAGCGGGGTGGGTATTTCCGAGAAGACCTTGGGTAAATTATTTCAGCGCTTTAGCCGGGCTAAAAATGCCAATGATACTAATATTTTGGGAACGGGCTTGGGGCTTTATATTGCTAAGAAAATGGTGGAAGCCAATAGCGGTAAGGTTTGGGCCGAGTCCGCCGGTGAAGGCAAGGGGGCAGAGTTTTATGTGGAATTGCCAGTAAAATAGGGTATAATAGATAATATTATTAATTAATTTAAAAAGATGGAAAATACACAAAAATTTATGCCGGGGACAAAGATTGTTATTGTGGAGGATGACAAGTTTCTTGGTGGTTTGGTTTCTAAAAAATTAATAGAGGAAGGTTGTGCCGTGCGTCATATTGAAAGTGGGGAATTAACTCAAGCTTCTGTGGAAGGAGATATTCCTGATATTATTTTCTTGGACTTACTTTTGCCGGGGATGAGTGGATTTGATGTTTTGGCTAATTTAAAGAAAAGTGAAAAAACCAAAGATATTCCCGTTATTTTGCTTTCTAATCTGGGTGAGAGAGAAGATATTCGTCGGGGTTTGGATTTGGGTGCGACCAGTTTTCTGATTAAAGCATCAATGACCGTGGACAGTATTATTGCGGAGGCCTCTAGGATTTTACGCGCACGGAAGAAGTAAAATCAATATTAGTATATTTTTAAGAAATTTGATACACTGACCAAATGAAATTGAGACATTATTTGTCATTGGTGGGGCTAGTTTTTTTTCTAACTGTTTTTGCTTTAATTTATACCGGGATAATTGATGTAAATTATTTGGATTTGAGGTCAAAAATTAGTTGGTTACCTTTGCTCATTGTGGTGGCGGCCTTTGTGGACAGCATTAATCCTTGTGCTTTTTCTGTTCTTTTTATTACTTTAGCTTTTTTATTTAGTCTGGGGCATAGTCGCTCGCGAATTATAAAAACCGGATTAGTGTATGTGGGTGGAATATTTCTCACTTATATTTTAATTGGTCTAGGCATTTTGAAAGTTCTTACTATTTTTAATATTCCCAATGGTATGGCCAAGCTGGGAGCCATAGCCATCATTATTTTTGGAATTATAAATTTGCTCAATGAATTTTTTCCCAATTTTCCCATCAAGCTCAAGATGCCAGATGCCTCACATAGTAAGGTGGGGGAGCTTATTGCCAAAGCCACCATCCCCACGGCTTTTATCTTGGGACTTTTGGTGGGGATGTTTGAATTTCCTTGTACCGGTGGGCCGTATCTCTTGGTTTTAGGCTTGCTTCATGATGAAGGTTCATTTATGACTGGTTTTTGGTATTTGGTCTTATATAATTTTATTTTTGTTTTACCTCTTCTCATTGCTTTGTTTATTTCTACGGACAAGCCGATATTAGAAAAGCTTGATAAATTAAGAAAATTGGAAACCAAAAAGTCTCGTGTCTGGGTGGCTTTGATTGTCATTGTTTTGGGTTTATTGGTTTTTTTGATATAATGTGTTTATGACTGAAGATATAAATAAAAAATACGAGGATATTGTAAAAAAGATGGAAGTAATGAAAGCCAGTGGCAGTTTGGATTTGTCCACCGAGGAGGATTTGGCCATGGCGGTGATGAACTTAATTTCCTTGGAGGAACATTTTTTCTTTACTGGAGCCAAAACGGACAAGAGTGAGTATTTTGATATGTTAAATGAAGTGCGAGCGATGCGGACTAAACTCTTGGCTAAAATGATTGATAAAAAAGAAGGAGAAGTCTGGTGTATTTCTAAACATTTGTTAGCCACTTCAATGCGTTTGATGGAAGTAGGGACAAAATTACAGAAAGAGGAAAAGAAAAGTGAAGCCAAAGAATTTTTTGCTGATGCTTACAAAATGTTTAGCTTGTTTTTTGCTTTGCGGTTGAAGATTGTCAGTATTCCCGATTTTAAAGAGATGGCTAAAGAAGAAAAACCAATGTCCTTACAAGATGTGATGACCAAATTAGTGGATTGTTGTAATGAATAAAAAAATGCAAAATAAAAAACAAATAATATCAATCATCGCCGGAGCAATAGTTGTTATTTTACTTATTGGTGTTTTTGCTTATTTTGGTAAAGGAAATGTCAAACAAGGATTTTATGAAGGACAGTTAAGTCTAGAAAAAATGTCCGAACTTAGTTTTTGTCCTTTGACGAAAAATAAAGATGATTTTGCTAAATGTCTAACGGATAAGGGCTGGGTGATGTATGGGGCGGTTTGGTGCTCACATTGTAAGGAGCAAAAGGCTTTATTTGGGGACTCTTTTCAATATATTAAATATGTGGAATGTCCGGATAATGAGCAACTGTGTTTAGCTAAAGGGGTAAATGGCTATCCCACTTGGATTGTGGAAAAGTAGACAGCCTGTGGATAACTTTTTACTTGGCTTTTTTACAGGGCTTGGTATAATAGAGAGAGCTTAAAAGGCTTTTATAAATTTATTAATTTAATTTAAGTTTTTATCAAGAAAATCTCTTGATAAAAATAATAAAAAAATGTCTAAAACAAATGTGGCAAAGTCGGTTAAAAAAGGATTTACCCTCTTGGAAATTCTTTTGGTCGTTGGTATTATTGCCATCTTAGCTGGTATCGTTATCTTGGCTATTAATCCCACCAAGCAATTAGGTGATGCCAGAAATGCTCAAAGACGGTCAGATGTTTTGACTATTCTTAATGCTGTTTATCAGTATTCCATTGATAATCCTAGTGATATGGATACCATTGTGAGTGGTACCGATCCTATTTTTGCTGATACAGCCTGTGCCTCTGATGGTTCAGATGCTCTAACTTTGGATACAGCCTTGGTAGGAACGGGGGCCACTTATTTAACTGACATTCCCACTGATCCTCTAGCGGCGGATGCTACTGTGGCGGCGGAATATTATCTAAGTCAGGATGCCACTACGGATCGTATTACTGTTTGTGCTCCGGGTGCGGAAAATAGTGCCACTATTAGCGTTACCAGATAGTTGTTCTTTCCTTTTTGCCCAATCAAAATATCTTTTGATTGACATTAATAAATAATAAATGCCTTTAACTTTAGAAAAATTAAAAGACATCTTAGTTTCTGGTGATTATCTTAGTGAACAAAGTTTTGACAAAGCTTCATCGGTTGCTCTAAAGAAAGGTGAGGCGGTGGAAATTACTTTGGTTAAAGCGGAAGTCATCACAGATGAAAAAATAGGCGAAGCTTTAGCCAAGCATTTTGGTGTCCCTTTTATTGATTTAAAAGAAGAGAATATCCAGAATGATTTATTGGAAATGTTGCCGGAAGCAGTGGCTCGAGCCCAAAATGCGGGGATTTTTGGCAAGACCCCGGATGGTTATAATTTAGCCACCACGGATCCCACCAATGTAAACTTTATCAAGCATGTGGATCAGGCTAATGAAGGGCGGATTGCTGTTTATTATGCTACCCCGTTTGGTATTCAAGAGGCCTTTAAGTCCTACAAAAACAATATTTTCAAGAATGTCGTGGATTTGATTGAAAATTATAAAGTCCACAATGATGAAAGTAGTATTGTTCTTTTGGTCAATCAATTTTTGGAATATGCTTATGATAACAATGCTTCGGATGTGCACATTGAACCATTATCTGATGACACCGTTTCCGTTCGCTTTCGTATTGATGGTATTTTAAATGAAGTGGTTCGTTATCCCACGGAGATGCATGAAAAGATTGTTTTTCGGGTAAAAATTATGTCTCATTTGCGGACAGATGAACGAGATGCCACCCAAGACGGTCGTTTTGAATACAAAAAAGAAAATATGGAGTTTGATGTTCGTGTTTCTATTTTGCCTATTACCAACGGGGAAAATATTGTCTTTCGTATTTTGTCTGAAAGGACTAAAAAAATTCAGCTGGAAGATCTGGGTATGAATGAAGTGGATTTACAGAAAATTAAGAGAGCCATTACTCAACCTTACGGTATGATTTTGGTGGTGGGGCCAACTGGTGCCGGTAAAACCACTACCCTTTATTCTCTGGTTCAAATCCTCTCGGCTTTGCCTATCAGTATTGTAACCATTGAAGACCCGGTGGAATATAGTATTGACAAAGTTCAGCAAATTCAAGTAAATATAAAGAAAAATATTACTTTTGCCAATGGTTTGCGATCTATTGTCCGTCAAGACCCAGATGTGATAATGGTGGGAGAAATCCGTGATAATGAAACAGCCAGTATTGCGGTGAACGCCTCTATGACCGGTCACCTTTTGTTCTCCACCTTGCATGCCAATGATGCCGCCACCATCTTCCCACGATTATTGGAGATGGGAATTGAACCATTTTTGGTGGCTTCTTCTGTTAATGTAGTTTTGGCACAGAGATTAGTCAGAAAAATTTGTCCACATTGTAAAATGAATAATCCTAAATCTGCCGCTGATGTCCCGGATATTGTAGCTTTGGAAAAAGATCCCAAGTTTCAAAATATGATGAAAAAGTTTTTCCCCAAGAAAGACTTAAAAGACATTAAACTTTACCGGGGAACGGGTTGTAAGATATGTAAACACACTGGTTATTTAGGGCGAACGGCTGTTTTTGAAGTGATGGAGGTGGATGATGATGTGCGTGCTTTGGTTTCCGCCAAATCCTCTTCTTCCTCTATTGAGAATAAAGCGGAAGAAAAAGGGATGACTTTGATGTTTTACAATGGTTTAGTCCATTTGTTTAATGGTGTGACTACTTATGATGAGCTGGAGGGTTTGTCCAATATTGATTAAAAATGAAATTTAAACTTAATTTTTTTAATAAAATTCCACTGATTGAGCAGATTAACTTTGCCAAAAATCTGGCGGTTTTACTACGGGGCGGTATTACCATTAATGAAGCGGTAAATTCTTTAGCGGAGCAAGCTAAGCCCGGGCCAATGAAAAAGATTTTATTCCGAATTAAAGCTCGGTTGGAAAACGGTGTGTCTTTGAATACCGCCATTGCGGATGAGGAGGGATCCTTTGGTAAAATCTTTGTGAGTTTGATCAAGGCAGGAGAATTATCTGGTTCTCTATCAGAAAACTTGGAATTTTTGTCTATTTGGCTGGAACGGGATAATAATTTAAGAAAGCAAATAAACAGCGTTTTACTTTATCCAAAAATTGTTCTTACCGCTGTAGTTTTGCTTGGTGGTGGTTTGTCTATCTTTATTTTACCAAAACTTGTCCCAATGTTTACTAGCCTTCATGTGGAGTTACCGTTAATTACGAGAATCGTTTTAGCTATTTCTGTTTTTACTCAACAATACTGGTTGTGGGTGATAGTAATTGTTTTTTTTATCTGGCTCTCTATCTTTCTTATCTTCAAAATTCAAAGGATGAGATATTTTTATCATAAGTCTTTAGTTTTTTTACCGTATATTAAAGAGTTTGTTGTTGGGTATCAACTAGCCCTTTTTTCTCAGTTAATGGGAACTTTATTAAAATCCGGTATCTCTATTGATGAATCGTTACAGATTGCCTTTGTGGGTACTTCCAATTTTTATTATAAAAAAGTCCTGCAAGAAATTATGGACCGATTAAGCAAAGGTACTTCTTTGGTCAATACTATGAAAGAATATTCCGAGCTTTATCCACCAAACTCTATGAGCATCCTCTCGGTCGGAGAAAATAGTGGAACTTTGGAAGAATCTTTCTTTAAAATTTCAGATTTTTGGACTAAAGATATTTTGGATCGGACAAAGATGTTACCAACAATTATTGAACCAGTTCTTTTGGTATTTATTGCCCTCGCTGTTGGTCTGATTGCTTTGTCTATTATTCTGCCGATTTATAAATTGACCGGTAGTTTGGGGAGGTAAGTTGGTCTGAGTATAAAGTATGGGTATAAGTATAAAAAAAGAAGAAAGAAAAATGAGGGGATTTACTCTCATAGAAGTCTTGCTGGTTATTGGTATAGCCGCGGTGGTTTTTACTTTTTCGGCTCCTTTTGCTTTGAATTTTTATCGGACACAAATGGTGGAGGATACCAGAAGTAATGTGATTGATGCCTTGCAACGCGCCAGGCACAACTCTGTTTTACAAAAAAATGATAGTGCTTTTGGCGTGACGATGAGTGAAGTGGCGGACAGCTTTGTCCTTTTTCAAGGAGCAAATTATGCTAGCCGTGATGATACGCAAGATGAAATTTTTTCGGTGATAAGTGAGATTTCTTTTACTGGTTTGACTGATCTCGTTTTTGCCAAATTGACCGGCTTGCCAGATGATACTGGCACCACCACCATTTCTTATGGTAATGTCTCACGGGGAATTTTGGTGGATGCTGCGGGGATGATTTATAAGGTGGATGTATTAAACGGTAGTGAAGTTGTCACGCCAACTTATACCATTACTTTTGATGCCAATGGTGGCACCGGTTCAATGTCTGATCAAACGATTGAAGAGGGTGCCTCCGCTAATTTAACGGTTAATAGTTTTACTAGAACTTCTTATACTTTTGCTGGTTGGGCCACTTCAACTGATGGAGTAGTAGCTTATGCAGATTCCGCTAGTTATACTATGGGTTCGGCTAATGTCACATTGTATGCCAAGTGGACAGCTGAGCCAGCTACTTGGACAGTAGATTCTCTTACTTACGATAATAGGAAAAAGATAACAATATCTAACACTAATGTTGATGCTACATTGACGGATTTTCCATTACTCGTATTTATTGACGGTGATACTGACATAGGTGGTATTTCAAATGCTGATGGTTTTGACCATAGATTTACTGACTCTGACGGAACTACGCTTTTAAAATATGAAAGAGAGAGTTTTGCTATTGCTAGTGGGGCAGCAACTGGTAAGTATTGGGTGAAAGTTCCGTCTGTTTCAACATCTGCCCCGACGGATATTTATATTTATTATCGTAATACTGACACTGCGGATGGGGCAGATAAAACTAATGTTTGGAATACTGATTTTAAGGGAGTATATCACTTTGAAGACGCTACCTCTTCAACTGGAACTAATAACGGGACTTTTATCGGGGATGCTTCATCTACCTCTGGCGGTAAATTAGATAATGGGATGATTTCTGATGGTAGGTCTGATGGTATGAGTGTAGGAACTACTATCGGTTCAACAAACAACAACTTCACTATCAGTATGTGGGTAAAAAGAACGAGTGGAGGAGCCTACCAGCCTTACCATTTTATATTCTCTGATTATGGGACTAGATATACTTTTTACATAGATGACGGTCTTTCTGTAATGCGGTCATATCTTTATACTCAAACACCAGAAACACTCAACGGTTCTGTAAATATAGGTATTGGAGAATGGCACTATGTGGTAGCAAGTAAAAGTTCTACTTTTGGATATAGAACATACATAGACGGTAACCTTGAAGTTGATTCTTCCGCTAATACAGGAAATTTAGACCTTGCAAATAACCAAGCATACTGGGGTGGCGATTTATGGGGGGGTGCTAATGATTACTCTTTAACAGGAATAATGGATGAGGCAAGATTTTCTAATATCAGGTCTGTTGAATGGATACACTTTGAATATCACAATATGGCTGACGTTGGGAATGATTTGACTTGGGGAGCAGAAGAATAATAACAAAATGTTTCTCTTTTTATTTTGAGGTGGTATAATATAAATATGAAATTGAAAAATGGTTTTTCTCTTTTGGAATTAGTTTTAGCTATCGCTATTTTTTCTGTTAGTTCTATTGGTTTAGCGACGATGCTCATTGATGCTAATTTAAGTACTAAAACCAGTTCAGATAGAATTGAAGCCTTGCTTTATGCTAAAGAGGGGGTTGAAGCTGTGCGAGCTATCCGCGATGCGGATTGGACAGATTTGACGGATGGTAATCACGGTCTTATTAGTAGTGGAGGCGTTTGGGCTTTTAGCGGTTCGTCAGATACTATTGCCAGTAAATATACGCGGACGGTAAATATTGAAGCTGTTTCTGCTTCCACCAAAAATGTTTCAGTTACTGTTGCTTGGGATATTACTGTCACTCGGCCAGTCAGTGTGGTTTTGACTACCGTTTTGACAAATTGGGTAAGTGCAACAGTGGTGGGGGGTGGTGGCGGGGGAGGTGGAAGTTCCACTTATACTGTCACTTATGACGGTAATGGTAATACTGGTGGCACAGCGCCTACGGATCCCACCGCTTACACTTCAGGAGAAACCGTCACGGTTTTGGGGGAGGGGGATTTAGTCAAGTCGTATTCAGATTTTCTTGGTTGGAATACTTCAGCAGATGGTAGTGGCACAGATGTTGCCACTTCTTCTACTTTTGCTATTGCCACTAATGTTTCGTTGTATGCCAAGTGGTCTGCTGCTAGCTGGCTCACCGGGTGGAGTTACCGCAAGAAGATTACCATAGACAACGCCAATGTAGATGCCGATCTCACCAACTTCCCCTTGTTAGTTAGTATTGCCGAAACCGGAGGCGGAGCCACCAACATTGGTTACAACCTTTCTGATACCACCACCGGTTACGACATCCGTTTCACCGACTCCACCGGCGCCACCCTGCTCAAGTATGAGCGCGAGAGCTTCTCTGTTGCCTCCGCCAACCTCACAGCCAACTTCTGGGTCAAAGTGCCCACCGTTGCCACCGCGTCTGACACCGACATCTATATATACTATGGCAAGTCCGCCGCCACTGATGGACAAGACCCCACCAACGTGTGGGATGCGAACTTCGCCGCAGTGTACCACCTTAAGGAAACTGGCACCGGCGCAACTGGTGACTATCAGGATTCAACGAGCAATAACAACGATAGTACAAATACAACAGGCCAACCAACAGTTGACGCCTCTGGCAAAATCGGAAATGCGGAAACTTTTGACGGTAATACTAGTCACATCAACCTTGGTCATAACGCATCACTCAATACAAATACAGCTGCTACTTTTTCTTTTTGGATGAAGGCAAATTCTTGGAGCGGAGACTCCGGACTACTTACAAGAATGTACAGTTGGGGTTCAACTAATAGTGATTTTCTAATATATCATCGAAGTTCAAACGTATCTTTTTGTGTGACTCCTGACGGAAACGCGAATAATGTGACATGTCTTACAGATACTCAAGAGATTACCGATACTACAACATGGCATGAAATTACAGTTCGTTATAATGGTTCAACCATTGCATTTTATACAGATGGTCAAGCCAGCGGATCCGCTGATTATAGCTCGGGCATTTATTTTTCTTCTGGAATAGATACGTTATTAGGTAGACAATATAGTAATTCTGGTTTTGCTAGTAATTCGATGTTCAATGGCACTCTCGACGAAGTACGAGTTTCAAATTCCGCCCGTGCGGCGGAGTGGATCAAGTTTGAATATCACAACCAAGGCGATACCGGTAATAACCTCACTTTTAACTCACAAGAATCCCTCTAAAAAAATCCCTAATCCGTCAACA
>CAZJFZ010000013.1:1669-11101 GCA_964545745.1 uncultured Candidatus Saccharibacteria bacterium | reverse complement strand
ATTATCAAAATTTTTATCAGAAAACATCTCCCTATTTTCAACCTGTTGAAGATCAATATAGACTTTATTTTCAGACTCTATTTCCCTTAATAACTCCTTAACCAAAGTGGTTTTTCCCACTCTTCTCATACCAGTTATAACAATTATTTGCCTCTCTTTTAGAAAATTTCGTATTTTTTTGTGGATTTGTCGTTCTATAAACATATTATTTTGAGCCATATATTAAGATTATTTACTAAAATACAAGTATGCTTATATTAAAGTCAAACTAAAATGTAAGCACATATACATGATAGTATAGACTGATAATTACTGTCAAATGAAATATAGTGACTTTTTACCATTTATTTTAACTTAAATAGTAGCACTTTTATCACTTAAAATCCACCACTAACCAAACCTCACCCATCATCAGAATGATACTCCCTCTCCTTAACTAATGAGAGGGTTTAGCGGTTTTTAAATATTTATTTAAAAACAATATTTGGCCAGACACCAGTTTCGTTAAGATAGTCTAATATTTTATCCAAGGAAGCTGAATCAGCATAATTATTTTCTTTCAGACGATTGACTACTTTTATAAAATTCTCTTTGTCCTTTTGCTCATAAAAATATTTAACTAATCTAGTATAGGTGGCAAAAAAATTCTCTTTTTGATTAACTAAAAGAACAGGTCCTAAATTTAATAATTTTTCAAACAAGCTAAAGGACTCTAAAAAGTTTTGTTGATACAACAAATTTATAGCCAGTCCGTAAATAACATCTGGTCTATTAGGAGCAAACTCAAGCAGTTTACGATAGTGCGTCTCCCCTTTCTTTAAATATTCAATATTCATCAATTCATATCCTTTATAGGTGTAAGAACCTAAAAATCTAAAGTCATAAGGTCTTCTTTCTATATATTCTTCCCCTTTAACAAGAGATTTTTCTAACAAATCAAGAGAATCTTTATCTTTCTTTATACCATAAGCATCACCAGAAACTACCAAAAAAACCTTTCTTATATTCATTTGAGCGACAGTAAACGGAGTGAGGACTGCATCAATTTGTTTTCCAGCATAAACAGGATTCAGATTCTTGATTAAAGAAGAAAAATTCCTAATTTGGAAATAAGATGGCAGGGTGTTTTTAAAAAAGACAAAGCCCAAAAATAAGGCCACTATAGTAAAGATGATTCCAAATAAAATACCCATAATATTACCTGATTTTGAGTTAATTTGACTCCTTTTTGACTCTTCAGTATTAGAGCCGGAGATCAGACAAGCGACAAAAGATAATATGGCAAATACCGGTATTGAGGTAGATATTTGATCAAAAATAAATGCTAAATGAGTAAGAAAAGACACCCCAAAGAAAATCAAACCTAAATTAGCCAAAGAAAAATCTTTCCTCTTTAAGACAAACTTAAAAAAGAAAAACCAAATAGACAAATAAAGAAGTAAACCCAAGACTCCATTTGTTACTAAGACTTCCAAAAACTTGTTGTGAGCCCGATCATACCACCGTTGTTCATATTTATATTGTTCGGAATAATAATATTTACTATCCGCCATAATAAAATTCTCTGGTCCCCAACCAATTAATAATTTTTCCCAACCATTTTCATTAGGATTAACAGCTTTTAAACTTGACCTATAAATATATAATCTAGCTAAACCTGAAGGATCATTCTCATCACCGACATTTGTTACAGCCAAACGAGATAACCCGGGAACACTCTGCCAAATATCATTTTTTCTGGTAAACACAAATAATCCCGAAAAAACAATTCCCAAACAAAAAATAATAATTGCTATCTTGCGTAAACTGACCTTTTTATAAAAAAGATTATTACCCCAAAAAATACAGTAGATAAGTATTATTAAAAATCCCAAACCAAAACCTAAAATAGCACCACGAGTTTGAGTGAGAAAAAGACCTAGAACCGAAAGAATAATTGTTATTATTGATAAATATTTAAAAAATCTGGAGACCAAGGAAAAACCTTTTTTCCGATCTAAGGTTTCACCTTGGTCACTAAGCAAAATTAGTGAGGCACTAATTGAAAATAATAAATAACCAGCCAAAAAGGTAGGATTACCAGTAAATGATCCGGGACGGACTATACCACTAAAGAATTCTGTAAACTCCTTACCTAGTAAGATAAGACTAGTAAACAAACTAAGTTTAAAAAACCACAGCCAATCATTTTTTTCAAATATCAATAAACTAAAAATAAAAAAAGAAAAGAAAAATATTAGACCAACCAAACCTTCTGCTCGTTCCAAGTTACCCCAAAAAGCTCCGTATTTATCAACAGCAAAGACCGTACTGATTATAAACGCAAGAACAAAAGAAAAAACAGAAATAACTAATGGATTTTTCTGATATTTATATATCTTTTCAACAATCCCTTTTCTAAATTCAGATTCATATATAAAATATAAGGCAAATAAAGCACTAGCTAAGGTTAAAAAGATTTCAATAAAAAGGTTTTTCCCCGTAGTTTCTGGAAAAAAAACAGACTTATCCACAATCAGAGGGATAAAAGCTAACAAATAAAGACAAATTTTCATTAAAGTTTTCATCTATGTAAGAATAGCAAAAAACCACCTCTTTTGGAAGTGGTTTTTTGAATACTTTGTAAGGCGTATTAACCAGTTTTTCTAACTAGAAACCTAAAATTATGTCTCTAGGTTAACTTCGTCAGTCTGAAGATCCTCAAGACCAGTGGTGACAGTGGTTTCAGCGGTGGCATCATCGTCAGCACCAATACCAATCTCATCAATCTGGACTCCATAGAATCCAGCAGCACCAGCAGTGTTAACAAGAACTACAGTAAGAGTAAAGGTTTTTGTAGTTCCTTCCTGAACCAAGTAGTTACCGGTTCCTTCAGTACAATTAGAAGCACAAGTGACATTAGAGGTCAAAGTACCAGTGAAAGTATCACCAGTAACTGAAAATTCTACACCATCAGTTCCAGCCGAAGCCGATTGTGAGTCAACATAAGCGTCTGCTCCAAAGGCAGTGACGGCAAACTTAATAGTGTATGTTCCTCTATCATTTGTTTCTGTGGTAGAAGTATCAGACACAACTTCAGTGATAGTACCAGCATTAACTGCTATACCATCAGTATAGAAGGCAATTGTATTACCAGTGACAGAACCAACTCGGTCTGCAGCGGCTACAGTATCACCGTTCTCATCCTTAATGGTTGAGCTGGCAGCTAGCAAGTTAGTATTCGTAAGTGACGCCAAGATGGAATCACCATTACCAAAGCTATTCTCACCAGTATCTAGAATATCAGCCACAAGTTTAATCACAACAGTATCACCATCATTAACAGCAAATTCATCCTTCAAATCGGTGAAAGTGATGTTACCAGTTGCGGCAGAAGCGATATCTGGAGCAGAAATTGAATCAATTTCTACGCCATCAACTAACAATTTGAACTCATTAACAATAGCGTTAGAATTAGCTCCAGTTGGAGTAATGTTAAAGTTCAAATCATCAACTTCAATATCCGAACCTTTTACTTTCATATTAACAGCAAGAAGAAGAACATCTGAAGTGTTGGTTGTGTCATCAACTTCTATGTTTGAAGAATCAGGGTTAGCAGAGTTTTCAGAAATCTTAACTTCAGTATCTCCAGAAGTTACTAGATCCTCAAAATCAGCTTCTCTAGCAGTTACAGCTGAACTATCAGTTGTAGTAACACCATCGCCATCCATAAATCTCATACTCAAGACATCAATTGAGAAGTTCTCATCATCAATATCCCCAGAGTCAAGATTAGAAACAGCATTTAGAGCCACATAGAACTTGGCTTTTACACCAGCCTTGATAACAGCATTATTAAGTGAAACTGACTTGGTGTAAATATCACTACTCTCACTAAAGTCAGAAGCATCAGCTGAACCAACCTTAGTTGAACCCATATAGATACTAATTGAATCTACATAGTCAGTAATCCTCTGTGAACTATCAGTATCTGTCTGTTTAAGTTCAATCTTCATTGAAGTGATGTCAACATCTGATTCATCATCAGCTTCAACTTCAAGACCCAAGACTTTAACATTATTTTCTCCAGCTTTAACTTTCTCACCTGAGTAAGTTGAAAGAGAAGTAACAGTGATATCACCAGCATTACCTTCCAAATCATTTGAAGATGTGGTGGTAGTGGTGGTTGTGGTTGTAGTGGTAGTACTTGGAGCAACATAATTCAACTTAGCAAGGGTCAAAGGACCAACATAACCAGCAGTTGGAGCGATACCATTAGCAGTCTGATAAGCGACAACAGCGGCTTTGGTGATTGGACCAAAGTAACCAGTGGCTGGGGTGACACCAAGCTTTGTTTGCAAAGCAGTGACATCAGCACCAGTTGAACCAACAGTTAAGTTTCGAGTAAAGGAAGCGGAAGCTGTTGCTGTACAACCAGCAGCGGCCTTAGCGGCAGCTACTTTGTCAGGAGCAATAACTCCAGCGGCAACGAGTAAGTCAACAGTTTGGCACAAACTCATGGTTTGAGCTGAAGCTGTCTGGGCACCCACGCCAACTAATATGGCAGCGACAAGTACCAAAACGATACCAGCGGCCATTAATTTTTTAGACATGATTTATAATTTTTTTAATTAACTTACTTCTAAATGAAGTAAGACAATAATTTCTTCTACTTAACTAATAAAATTTAATAATGTGAGAAGAAACTATTTTTATAAACTACATTCTTTAATTTTTTTTATTAAAGAATGGTCGGCAAGGTTTCGACTAAAAACCAGCCGAGCCTTTCCTTCTGAATCTTGCAACTCATAGGAAATATATTTTTAACTTCACGAAAGTAAACAAACATAATTTGACCTGCTTGTCCCCCTTCGCTTTCCGGTAATCATTTTAAAAATATAAACAGAATGATCACCATAATTTCAAACTATAATTCTGTGCTCTTTTGTTTGAGCACCGAACACTGGGAAAAAATATCAGACAACTTTTTTCACAATGTTCGGCACTCATCAAGCCAGAAATTTAGTGACAAAAAAGGAAAAAGAAATGCGACCATAAAACAACCATAGAAGAATAAAGAAATTTCAGTATGTATCTCGCTATTTAATTATCAAAGGACAGGTATAAAACTATCTGTCCCCCTATTATATATCTACTTAAAAAATAAGCAAAATAGGGGCTGTGGATAACTTTTATTTACCCCTTTAAAAGGCAAACTACCTGTCCGACTGATATGTTCATTCGTTCAGGCGGGAAGCCATAATCCACAAGGGTTAGGATAGCATAATAAGGGTTTTAATGCAAGTCCTCTATAACCACAAAAAGCTTTCACAACATACTCTCCGTTTAACGGCAGACCTAATCACTCCGAGTATGTTGTGAAAGCTTTTTTGTTTTACCATCCCATTAGTTAAGGGGATGGTGGCATTCTGATGCCGGGTGAGGTTGTGTTCAGAGGTGGAATCATTTCAACAAATACCTAGACCATCGTTTTTCCCCCACCTTTTTAATTTGTCCTTTAGACACCAAAGACACCAATTCTCGTTGAATAGTTTTTTCACTGCAGTCCTTTATAGATGAGACAAAATCCTTTATGCCCAAATTATTATTTTTCTTTAATAAACCTATTATCAAGTCTTGTCTATTTGGACTCTCCAAAATTGGTTTATTAACTTTGTCCTTTATATTTAAACCATTATTTCTATCAGACAATTTATCTATCGGACGAGTGAATCTATCGGACATAGGTATTTGTCCTTTAGAATTGCCTTCAAAAATATCAAAGAAATGCTCCGGAAAAATAATTCCTTGTTTAATATCATTCTTTTTATCTTGCGTTTCTACCATTTGAATTAGGGCTTCAAATTCATATTTAAGAATATTATAATTCATTTCCGAAATCATTCTGCTGATATAAGAAACTTGTAAAAGAGAGAGGATTGTTTTGAGTAAAGAATTTCCTTGTTCAAGTCTATCAGACAATCCTTGAGAAAGTAGTTCTAGTCCAGCTTCACGAAGTTTCCACTTAAGCGGTTCTTTGTCCGATATAAAATTAGATAGCAGATAAATGGCCGATACCAGCTTTTCTGTCTTTTTGTAAAAGTAACTTGTATTTACCGTATTTAATTGTAAGTTTTGATCTGACATAAATTCTATAGGACATAAAGACGACAAGGAAAGTCCTTTTGCTGTTTAAGGACTTTCCTTGTGTCCGATATATGACTTTTTAGTAAAAACCTTTTGTCCATTATATAACGGACAGAGAAATAATGTAAAGGACTTAAAACAAATGGAGAACATAAAAAAGATATTGTAAATGTTACAGATGTGATATAATTGCGAGAAATGAGCAAAAAAAATAAATCAAATATTTCAAATATCCCCCTACCCAGTAATCCACTTAGAAATTTAAAAAAAGAAACTCGTCACAGTATCTTAGCGATTGTTTTTTTTGTTCTCGCCTTATTAACTTTACTTGCCTCTTTGGATTTAGCGGGGGTAGTTGGTGAAAAATTTCTTAATTGGTTTTCATATTTATTTGGCCGAATAGGTTATTTTTTGATGCCCATTATTTTTATTCTTCTCTCCTTTTCTTTCTTAAAACACGAAGAAAAAGAATTCAGTGGTTTGAAGACTACTGGGGCTCTTTTATTTTTTATCTCCGGACTGGGTATTACAGATACTACTGCCAAACTTTTAGCTTGGGTGGATCCTTATAATGGCGGAATTTTAGGCTGGCTTATTTCCTCTCCCTTACTCAAACTTTTTGGTAACACCACCACTTTGATAATTCTCTTTGCTCTAATAATAATTTCCTGTCTTATCCTTTTTGAAGCGGAATTGACTCTGGACACTATTTGCTTCTGGCGACGATTCAAAAAAGAAAAAGATGTGGAAGAAGAAACAGAGGAGGTGGAAGTAGAAATAGCCGAACCAGAAAAACTTGAAGTTAAAAAAGAAAACACAACTGCCGCTAACCCATCCCTGCACAGCCAGAATTGGCAGGCGGGCTTAACTAATGAGGGGAAAAGAAAGACCGAAGAAAAAAAAGAAGACGAAATGGATATTGCTCTCCGTCATAATCCCGGAGTCAAAGAATTTATTCCACCACCACTTTCCCTTTTAGAAAGTGACCGTGGCAAGCCCGGCACTGGTGATATCAAAGCCAACGCCAATATCATTAAGAGAACTTTACAAAAGTTTGGCATTGATGTAGAAATGGATGAAGTAACCATTGGCCCATCCGTCACCCGTTATGCCATCAAACCGGCCGAAGGAGTCAAACTTTCTAAAATTGTTTCCCTGCAAGATAACTTAGCTTATGCTTTGGCCGCTCACCCTATCCGTATTGAAGCACCAATTCCCGGCAAATCCCTTGTTGGTATTGAAATTCCCAACACCACCAAAACAACAGTTGGTTTGGCTTCCCTGCTCACTTCAGATAAATATAGTGAATCAGAAAAACCCCTGCTTGTGTCTTTAGGTAAAGGCATTTCTGGTGATGCCCACTTTGCTAACTTGGCCAAGATGCCTCATGTGCTGATTGCTGGAGCCACTGGTTCCGGTAAATCTGTCACTATTCACGCCATTATTACTTCTCTGCTTTACCGTAACTCTCCAGAACTCTTGAAATTCATTATGATTGACCCTAAGCGGGTTGAGCTCACTTTGTATAATAAAATCCCCCACCTACTCACACCAGTAATCACCGAAGCTAAAAAAACTATCCTCGCCCTCAAATGGGCCGGCAAAGAAATGGACCGTCGTTATGATATTTTGGAGGAGCATGCTTGTAAGGATATTGATTCCTATCATAAAAATATCTTAACCCCAGCTCTGCAAAAATTAAAAGAAACTAAAGACAAAGGCCGAGATGAAAGTAAAATAGAAGTTCCCGAAACAATGCCTTTTATTGTCATCGTTATTGACGAACTAGCTGACATTATGATGACTTATCCTCGCGAATTGGAATCTGCGATTGTCCGTTTAGCCCAAATGAGCCGAGCGGTAGGAATTCACCTTATTCTCTCCACTCAGAGACCATCCGTTAATGTCATTACTGGTCTAATCAAAGCCAATGTTCCAGCCCGCATTGCTTTACAAGTCGTATCACAAATAGATTCCCGAACTATTCTTGATGGCACCGGTGCCGAAAAACTTTTAGGTTGTGGTGATATGCTTTATCTCGGTGGTGAAATGTCTAAACCGATTCGTATTCAATCCGCTTTTATTTCCGAATCAGAAGTAAAAAAAGTGGTCAAATATCTATCTGATGCCTATCAAGATGAAATACCGGGTGACGGAATAAACTTTGCGGAAACAGCCACTGATAAAAATGTTCTTTTTGAAGGTAGCATAAATGATGATGTCAGTGACGACGATGAGCTTTATGAAACCGCCAAAGAAGCGGTCATCACCGCCGGTAAAGCTTCCACTTCTTATATTCAAAGAAAATTAAGTGTTGGTTACGCCCGAGCTGCCCGATTGATTGATCTGCTGGAAGAAAGAGGTGTCATTGGACCCGGTTCTGGTGCTAAACCAAGAGAAATACTCATAGGTAATAAGGGATATAATGAAAATAATACAAAAAGTTTAGAGCAAGTCGCTGATAAAATACTTGATCCCAACGGTTTTGAAGAACCGGAAAATCCCAAAGAATTCTAAATATGAGTAGGCGAGAAACAAAATTTTATCTCAAGACAATAATTATAATCGTATTTTTGTTTATCTTATTTGGTTATGGTATTTTTGAAATTTGGAATTATGCAAAAGGACCGGAAATAGTTATTACTTCCCCGGCTGACGGTCTAGCTGTGTCTGAATCTTTGATTTTCATTGAAGGGCAGGGCAAAAATACTAAAGAAATAACTCTAAATGACCGACCAATTGTGGTAGATGAAACAGGAAACTTTTCGGAAAAAATCCTCTTATCATATGGCTACAATGTGTTAGAATTAGAGGCACGAGATAGATTTGGCAAAATCACCGAACAAAAGTTACAAATAGTTTATAAATAAGATTATGATATAATAAACAAATGAAAAAGATCGTAAAGAAAAAATTGGATGGAAAAAAAATGACAGTTGACGAATTGGCAGGAATTGTCAAAAATAGTTTTACTAATCTAGAAGAAAGTTTTGAAACAAAACTGGAAGAAAAACTAGAAGAAAAACTAGAAACAAAGTTAGATGAAAAAATCGGTAGCTTTAGAACTGAAATGAATAGTAAATTTTTTGAAGTGAAGGATCAACTGGGCTTGTTACAAAATCAAATGGGACGAGTGGAAAAGCTATTTGATAAGAATGATGCAGAACATAAAGTTTTCCGAACCAAGATAGAACATTTAGAAAAGACTAAACAATAAAATATGATAAAAAAAGAAAAAAAAGAGCCAAAGGTGATGGGGGCAAATATTGATTCCACCTTAGATGAGATACGGACCAAGTTTGGTAA
>CAZJFZ010000013.1:0-1659 GCA_964545745.1 uncultured Candidatus Saccharibacteria bacterium | reverse complement strand
ACCACGAGTAGATGTGAACGCCATTTCCACCGGATCAATTGGACTGGATGCTGCTCTTGGTGTTGGTGGATTACCTCGAGGCCGAATTGTAGAAATTTTTGGACCAGAGTCTTCAGGAAAAACCACCCTTGCCCTGCATGTGGTGGCGGAAGCGCAAAAAACTGACGGGCTCTGTGCCTTCATTGATGCGGAACATGCGATGGATCCAGAATACGCCAAAAAACTGGGAGTAAAAATTGATGAACTTTTGATTTCCCAACCAGACAATGGCGAACAGGGATTAGAAATTGTAGAAAGCTTGGTACGCTCTGGTAAGATGGATGTAATTGTAGTAGATTCCGTAGCTGCTCTCACTCCTAAAGATGAAATTGAGGGTGATATGGGTGCTCAACATATGGGCAAACAAGCCAGACTGATGTCCCAAGCTCTCCGTAAACTCACCGCCATTGTGGCTAAGTCCAAAACCATCGTTATCTTTATTAACCAAATCCGCATGCAAATTGGTATAATGTTTGGTAATCCAGAAACTACTCCCGGAGGCAAAGCTTTGAAATTTTATACCTCTGTCAGATTGGATATCCGCCGTATTGCTCAAATAAAAAAAGGTGAAGAAATAATGGGTGGTCGCATTCGCGTCAAAGTGGTAAAAAATAAAGTGGCGGCTCCCTTCAAACAAACTGAATTTGATTTGATGTATAACGAAGGTATTTCCACTGAAGGTGAGATGATTGCTTTGGGTGAAAAAATGGGTATTATCAAAAAGTCTGGTACTTCCTATGAATGGGCGACGGCTGAAAAAGAAGAAGAAAAGAAACTTGGTCGGGGCTATGATGCCACCAGACAATTTTTGAAAGACAGTCCAAAAATTACCGAGAAGATTTTGAAAGAAATCCGCACCAAGTTAAAAGAAATTTAAAATATGAAAAGAGGAGCTTAATAAAAAATGAAACATATTAAAAAAGTTAAGAAAGAGCATGTTTGGCTTGGCTGTATGACCGTTGGACCCATCACGGCTTTTTTGGCGGTTTACAACCCGGCCTTATCTGTTCTCGCAGTAATCTTTTTAATTATCGGTATTAAAGGAACACTCGCTCATATAATGTAAAACATAGCGAGGATTGTTTGATTTTAAAATGTCTGGCCGAAGTTCTGACGAGGAGATCCGAGGACTTTTAAAATTAAATAATCCGAGTTATGTTTTTCCTATTGCAAAATAGCCTTATTTTGTATAAGATACTCCAATGCTTGAATACAGTGAAATCGTAGAAAGGAAATATATCATCTTTAACAATGAACCTTATGAGGTGCTCTCTTCACATGTTTTTCGTAAACAACAGCGCAAACCGGTCAATGCCACCAAATTACGAAATATGATTACCGGGAAAATTACCGAGCAGAGTTTTCATCAATCAGAAAAGGTGGGAGAAGCAGATATTAGCACCAAGGAAGCTAAATATTTATACACCAATAAAGGTGAGTTTTGGTTTGCTGATCCCAAAGATCCGAGCAAAAGGTTTAAAATAGAAGAAACTTTAATCGGTCCACAAGCCAAATTTCTCAAACCAAATTCTATTGCTGAAGTCCTTGTTTTTACCGCTGATGATGAAGAAGAAGGTAAGATGATTGGAACTAAATTACCAATTAAAGTAGAACTCAAAG
>CAZJFZ010000012.1:9493-11825 GCA_964545745.1 uncultured Candidatus Saccharibacteria bacterium | reverse complement strand
CTTTTCCGGCTTCCATTTGTATTTCAATTAATGATGCGGTAGTTCACGGTATTCCCAATGAAAATCCGCAAATTCTCAAAGAGGGAGATATCGTGTCTTTAGATATGGGTTTGATTCATAAGGGACTTTTTACTGATGCGGCTATTACGGTGCCAGTGGGGGTGGTGGATGAGGCTGGACTAAATTTGATTGCCGTAACTAAACAAGCTTTGATGGAGGGAATAAATGTGGCAAAAGAGGGTAAATATGTGAGAGATATCAGTTATGCCATTGAACGCTTTGTTAGACCAAAACATTTGGGGATTGTGGAAGAACTGTGTGGACACGGGGTGGGTTATAAAGTACACGAGGACCCTTTTATTCCTAATTTTTGTTTGGAAGAAAAAGGTGAAAAATTAAAAGCAGGAATGGTTTTAGCTTTAGAACCAATGATCAATGAAGGTAATAAACATATTGTCTTGAATGCAGACGGTTATACTTATAGGACAAAAGATGGTAGTCGCAGTGCCCACTTTGAACATACCATTGTTATCACCAAATCTGGTGCAGAAATTCTAACTCAACTAGATTAACAACCTCTAATCTCGCCATGGTAAGATTGTCTTTTTTCTTATTATTTCTTATTTAATTTTTCTATTTAAACTTTCGCCATAGCGAAAGTTTCCCCCTCTCCTGTCTTAAGGAGAGGGGGTTAGGGGGTGAGGTCAGTTGCGGGGGGGGGGTTAACTTCTAGTATACTATCCCCATGTCACCCCTCATACCTTCTAAAACCAAGAGAGCTTGCCCCGCGAAGCCTTGTCGAAGTGGGGGCTTCACCCTCCTCGAGATCCTCATGGTCATTGCTCCTCAAGCGGAACTCGGTCAATCTATTAGTGCTGGTAAAACCTTACTTTACTCTGTTACCTACAATGGTAATACTAACACCGGTGGTTCTGTCCCCACTGACTCTACTCTTTATGAAGAAGCTGATACCGCTACTATCTTAGGTAATACTGGTTCCTTAACTAAAACAAATTATGTCTTTGACTCTTGGAATACTTTAGCTAATGGTACTGGTACTTCCTATGATCCTGATGATACATTGACGATTGGAATAACAGGGGTGACGCTGTATGCGCAATATGTTTGGCAACCACCGCAAATAGCTAATCTTGTTGGTGCTTGGGTTAGTGGATTAAGTGGTGCTATATCTGCTCTTGGTACTTGGGAGGGCCAATATGGAACAACTCCGGATGTGACTTTGGTTGGTGCAGCGACAGTTGGATCTGATGGTTTAACTGTTGGTGCAACTACTGGCTATGGTAATTTACCGAACGGTACATTGATTCATGATCCGATGACTATTGCTTTTTGGATGACTTGGCCCGGGTTGACTTCAGATGCTCGTATTCCATTTTCAGCCGGTGCCGGTGCCGCTGGAGGAGCTTTCTTAATAAATATTGATTATACAAGAACTGCCCCTTGGGCTAATAATGGTTGGTTATCTGCCCCTATAACTCCAGCATGGAACAGCTCAGATTTATGGGTTATCAGACTTAATGGAACAGCTTTATCTATATCTAAAAACAACGGGGCATCAACGGCCTCTTGGACTCTTGCCACACCTATAGTATGGGGGAACACATTTTCTCGATTAGCTGCTCACAGTGGTGGTGACCCAGCTATGAAAGCAAGTATGGATAATGTGTATATCTGGGATAGTATTTTAACTGCTGATGAAGAAGCGTCTTTGTGGAATTATGACCCATATCGCCAAGGTAATTTGTAATTGTATTTATAAGGATGTTATTTTTGGAAATAAGCGAAGGGGTGTGATATAATTCTCTTTAATGGAAAAGGGTTTTGAAAAAATAGAACAAAAGTTTAGCTCACCACAAGAAGAGCTTGATTATTTGCGTGGAGAGGTGGCCAAGCATGAGAAAACTTTATTGGAAAAAGGGGAAGCTGTGCCGAGAGAAGCCATTATCACAGATAAAATAATTGATTATAAAAATATTAAACCAGAGGAAGTTTTACATCCTGATTATCAGTTAAAGAATAAAGAAGTGGAGGCGATTGTTTTGGATTTATCACCAGAGGAACATGATACCAAAATGGAGGAGTTGGTCAGTATTTTGCAAGGCAAGGGTTTAATGAATGCTTTGTCTGTAGTAGAAAAATTGAAAGATGCCCATTTGGATGATGATTTTCACCGCTTTTTAGTGCAATATATTAAAGCTGGTTTACTTTTATCTCATAATCAAGAAAAAAGTCCTTTTTTTAAAGCCTTAAAAATGACTTTATTTGAAGTAGCTTTACCGCAAAGTGGAGAGAAAGAAGAAAAGCAGAAGAA
>CAZJFZ010000012.1:0-9393 GCA_964545745.1 uncultured Candidatus Saccharibacteria bacterium | reverse complement strand
AATGAAATTCGGGGAACTTCCCAACTTAAACAAGCTAAGGCGGGAACAGCCCAAGCCCCGCTAGATTTACTTAAGCAAGGAATTTCTCTTGGTAAAAATATTCATCGCAATATTGAAACAGAGATCTTTATGACGCCCGAGGATCGTTTGCGTCATTTTTATATTATTGGTCAAACCGGTACCGGTAAAACCACTTTATTAAAGAGGATGATTCGGCAAGATATTTTAAATGGTGAGGGGGTATGTATGATTGATCCACACGGTTCGGATATACAAGATATTTTATCTTATGTGCCTAAAGAAAGATTAGATGATTTAGTTTATTTTGATCCATCTTTTACGGACCGACCAATGGGTTTAAATATGTTGGAATATGATATTCGTTTTCCGGAACAGAAAACTTTTGTGGTGAATGAAATGCTTTCCATTTTTAATAAACTTTTTGATATGAAGATTGCTGGTGGGCCAATGTTTGAACAGTATTTTAGAAATTCGGTGATGCTAGTTTTGGAGGATCCAGAAAGTGGTAACACCTTATTAGATGTTTCGCGAGTTTTATCTAATAAACAGTTTAGGGATTTGAAAATTTCCAAATGTAAGAATCCGCTCGTGGTCCAGTTTTGGAAGGAGATTGCCGAGAAGGCGGGGGGAGAAGCATCTTTGGCTAATATTGTGCCATATATCGTGAGCAAGTTTGATGTCTTTTTGCAGAATGACATTATGCGACCAATCATTGCGCAAGAAAAATCCTCTTTTAACTTTCGCGAAATAATGGATAAAAAGAAAATTTTGTTAGTGAATTTATCTAAGGGGCGGTTAGGGGATATTAATGCTAACTTGATTGGACTTATTATTGTAGGGAAGATTTTAATGGCCGCTTTGTCTCGGGTGGATTCTTTGGGCCAAGATTTACCATCCTTTTATCTTTATATTGATGAGTTTCAAAATATTACCACGGATTCTATTTCTACCATTTTCTCGGAGGCGAGAAAGTATAAATTGTCTTTGACTGTTGCGCACCAGTTTATTGCTCAATTAGAAGAAAATATTCGTGATTCAGTGTTTGGTAATGTGGGTTCCATTGCTTCTTTCCGGGTCAGTTCAGAAGATGCGGAATATTTAGAAAAACAGTTTAAACCTACCTTTTCAATTAAAGATTTGATGAATATTGATAATTTGAACTGTTATGTTAAGATGCTGTCTGCGGGTCGACCAGTCAAGCCGTTTAACCTCTTTGTGCCATTTTCACCGCGGGGTGAGGGGGCGTTGATTGAAAAGACTAAAGAACTATCATATTTGAAATATGGTAAGGAGCGAAGTTTGGTGGAAGCGGAGATTATGAAAAAATACGAAAAAAAAGAACCACTACCAACAGCATTTAAAATTTAATAGTGCGGAGAAAGTAAATATTTAATTTTAAAAGTCCTCGGATCTCCTCGTCAGAACTTCGGCCAGACATTTTAAAATCAAACATTTCCTTTCTCCTTTAAAAATAAAAATATGAAAAAAGAAATAAAAAAAGAACATTTTAAAAAAGAAAATACTTTCGTTATTATAAAACCGGACGGAGTACAGAGAACTTTGATTGGAGAAATTATTGGACGGTATGAAAGAATGGGGTTAAAGTTAGTGGCTTTAAAAATGGTAGTGCCAACAGCCAAAATGGCAGAAACACATTACACTTTGGATACTGAATGGTTGAGAAAAGTAGGGGAGAAATCTATTTTGGGTTATAAATCTAAAAATTTAATTCCGCCATCAGAAGATCCACTAGCGATTGGTAGGAGTGTCTTAAAAAGATTAGTAAATTTTATGACCAGTGGTCCGGTGGTGGCAATGGTGTGGCAAGGGGCACATGCGGTGCAAATTGTTCGTAAAATGACAGGAGGAACGGAACCATTATCTTCTGCCGTAGGGACTATTCGGGGGGACTTTGTTTTAGATTCTTATCAGATGGCGGATTTTGATAATCGGGCTATCCGTAATGTGGTGCATGCTTCTGGTTCTGTAGAAGAAGCCAAGAATGAGATTGCTTTATGGTTTAAACCAGAAGAAGTTCTAAATTATCGCTTGATCCAAGACGCTATTCTTTATGATGTGAATATGGATGGTATTTTAGAATAGGAAATTTTGTGGTCTAAATAAATTTTAATCTTGTTTTTAATTTTTTGGGTGTATAATAAGGGTAGGAGTTATTTGAGATATTTTCTAGCTTAAATAAATTTTAAGGGAGTTTTATATTGGTAGTGACCTTGGTCATTTATCTGCGGACACCCACCTAGATATATTTCTGGGGAATATCTCGTAATAACTCCTATAAAGAACCCATCCTTCTGTAATCTCAGGATGGATTTTTTATTGTTAGGTGATATACTATTATTATGTTTAAACAAAAACCTTTTCTTTTCTCTTTTGTAATACTAGCCGTCTTGTTAATTTTTCATATTATAAGTTCTAATCTTTCTTTATATTGGTCTTATCCCTGGTTGGATATTTTTACTCATATGTTAAGTGGTCTGTGGGTTGCCTTGGTTTTTTTGTGGCTAGCTTCTGTTTTTGGTCAAATAAATTCACTGAAAGAATATCGGACAAAAAGTTTTCTTATTGCTTTTATTTCGGCTATTTTTATTGGGGTACTTTGGGAATTGGTAGAAAATTTTAGCCAAATCACCTTTGTTAATGCTAATGGTTATGGTTTGGGCACTGCCTTAGATATTTTGAGTGATGGTCTTGGTGGAATTTTGGCTTATCTTTATTTCGTTAGAAGAACAAAGTGTGTAAATAATATAGATAAACCAGTGGTAGAAGCTGTTCACCCTTTTTATAGCCAAACGGGATTAATAAAAGCTAATTAATATGGCCAAGCTTACTTTTTATGGGGGAGTGGGATCAGTGACGGGAGCTAATTTTTTGTTTCAAACAGACCCGCCTGCTACTGGAGGGCGGGCAGGAAATTCTAAAATTTTAGTGGATTGTGGCTTGGTCCAAGGTAGTAAATTTTCGGAGAATCTAAACCGAACAGAATTTGCTTATAATCCGGCAGAAATTGATTACCTTTTGGTCACTCATGCTCACATTGATCATATTGGACGAATTCCAAAATTAGTGAAAGATGGTTTTAGAGGAATAATTTTAAGTACACCAGAAACTAAAGATTTGGCTGAACTTTTGCTAGAAGATACGGTAAAAATTTTAGAAACTGAAGCTCAACATGAAGGTGTTTTACCTCTTTATGAAGCTAAAGATATTCCACCGGCTTTAGCTTTATGGCAAACACTATCTTATCACACTAAAAAAGATTTGAAAGATGGGATTAGTATTTATTTTAAAGACGCTGGACATATTTTAGGTTCGGCGATGATTGAAATTTCGCGAGGAGATAAAAAGATGGTTTTTACCGGTGATTTAGGAAATTCACCATCTATTTTACTTAAAGATACAGAGGATATAACAGATGCTAGTTATATTTTGATGGAATCTGTTTATGGAGACAGAAATCACGAGCCAAAAGAAGAAAGACGGAAGAAATTAAAAAAGGTAATTGAAGAAACAATTAAATATAAAAGGACGCTGATTATCCCAGCCTTTTCTTTAGAGAGGACACAGATGATTATTTACGAAATGAATGAATTGTTTGAAAGCGGAGAAATAAAATATCAAGTGCCGGTTTTTATTGATTCACCTTTGGCCACCAAAATTACTAAAGTCTATAGAAAATATACGGAAGATTTTAATGATAAAGTGCAGGCGGACATTGCAACTGGTGATGATATTTTTAATTTTCCTAAGTTAAAGTTTACAGTTCAAACACAAGAATCAGTGGCGATAGATAAAGTACCTAACCCAAAAATAATTATGGCCGGATCCGGGATGTCTGTAGGTGGGCGAGTGGTGCTTCATGAAAAACATTATATGAGTAATCCTAACGCCGAGATTTTATTTGTGGGTTATCAAGCGGTTGGTACTTTGGGTCGGCAATTACAAGATGGAGCCAAGACGGTAGAAATATTTGGTGAAGAAAAAGAAGTGCGAGCCAAAATAGATTCCATTGCCGGTTATTCTTCGCACAAAGATTCAGATCATTTGGTGGAGTTTGTGGAAAAAGCCAATGAAAGTGGAAAATTAAAAAAAGTTTTTTGCGTAATGGGCGAGCCAAAATCTTCTCTCTTTTTGGTGCAAAAATTACGGGATAATTTAGGGGTGGATGCTGTTTATCCGGAGTTTAAACAAGAGGTGGAGATTGAGTTGTAAAAACAACATGATGAAAAAAAACATAAAAATTTCTATATTTGAAGGCAAAGAAATAAGGAAAGTTTGGAATAAAGAATCTGAAAGATGGTATTTTTCCGTAATTGATATTGTTGGTGCTCTTAGTGGTAGTATTGACCCTAGAAATTATTGGAAAGTTTTAAAAAATCGCTTAAAAGAAGAGGGAAGTGAACTGGTTACAAATTGTAACCAGTTGAAAATGATAGCAGAAGATGGAAAACAAAGGGAGACTGATGTAATTGATACCGAAAATGCCTTTCGGTTAATTCAATCTATTCCCTCACCAAATGCTGAACCGTTTAAACTTTGGTTAGCGCGGGTAGGGTATGAAAGAGTAGAAGAAACTAATGATCCAGAATTAGCGATTAACCGAGCTTTGAATACTTATTTGAAGAAAGGTTATAGTTTAGAATGGGTGAATCAAAGATTAAAAAGTATTGAAATTAGAAAAGATTTAACAGACGAATGGCAAAAAAGAGGAGTAAAAGATGGTTTGGAATTTGCTTTATTGACTGATGAAATTACTTTTGCTTGGGCAGGAATTAGGACTAAACAGTATAAAGAACACAAAGGTTTGAAAGCGGAAAGTTTACGGGACAATATGACAAATTTGGAGTTAGTTTTAAATATGTTAGCTGAAACTGCGACAACAGAAATATCCAAAAAAGTCGAACCAAAAGATTTTACAGGGAACCAAAGAGTAGCAAGACATGGTGGGGAAATTGCTGGTAAGGCACGAAAAAATCTAGAAGAAAAGCTTGGTAAGAGTGTGATAAACAAGCAAAAATTTTTGCCAAAGTCTAAAAATATAGAAATTGAGTGAGAATATATATTTTAAAAACCGCTAAGATACTGTTTTTTTGATTCTATTTTATCTGTGCCACTACTCTTTTAAAAGTATCTGGATTGTGCTCGGCCAAGATAGCGAGGATTTTGCGATCCACCTCAATATTTTTCTTATGTAGAGCGTCAATGAGTTTGCTATAGGAAAGGCCTTCTGGGCGGACAGCGGCATTGATTTTTACATTCCATAAGTTTCGCATATCACCTTTTTTGTCTCGGCGGTGAGCAAAGGCATAAGCCCCAGCATGCATCAAGGCTTCCGTGGCGCTGGCCTCTTTGGTGGAACGGCCAAAACGGTAACCCTTAACTTGCTTTAAGAGATTGCGTCTGGTTTTGGTTTTTAATACTCCTCTTTTTACTCTAGTCATGTTTTTACTCCTGTAATTAAATTAATATTATTAAATTAAGCTCCGTTTAAAAAGCGAGCTTTGCTTTTATTGCTGAAGTTAACATTCAAAGTTCTTCTCTTGGCTTGCTGGCTTCTTCTACTTTCCTTGGAATTGAAGTGATCTTGCCCTGCTTTACGACCAATAATTTTTCCGGTTCTAGTCACTCTTAATCTTTTGCTAAATGATTTGTTTGTTTTCATTGCTTTTTTCTATTACCATTGTTAAACCTTTTAATCCCTTTTTAGGGGCTTCGGCAATTTTATATTTTTCCGTAATTAATTTTAAAATTCTGTCTAACCTTTCATTTAAAAACTTGAAGTCCATATATTTAGCTCGGCCGGTAATGAATAAATCTATCTTTATTCTATGACCCTCCGCTAACCAAGCAGAAGCCTTTTTGGCTTTGAGCTGTAAATCATGTTCATCTGTCCCGATTTTTACTTGTAAACTTTTTGTCTCAATGACCTTTATTTTGTTTTTGACTACTTTGTGTTTCTTTTTCTCGTCATACTGATATTTGCCAAAGTCGGTAATCTTACAGATGGGTGGAACCACATTTGGTGATATTTCCACTAGGTCTAGTCCTAATTCTTGTGCTTTAGTTAAAGCTATCTGTAAAGAAATCACTCCGAAATTCTCACCGGCAGGGCCAATAACCCGTAGCTCGGGGGACTTTATTTGATGATTTATTCTCGTCTTTAAATTACTCAACTTATTTATGATGGTTATTTGAGAGACTTATTTATAGCATTATTTCCTTTTTTGAGCAAGTTTTTTTGACTTTTAGATAGACTAATATATAATTAAAAAATGATACTTATTTTTATAATTGGAGTAGTGGAAATGTTTATTATTGCTTATTGGACTAAGGCAGTAGTGGAATCGCAGGTTTATATTAGTGGGGTGGTTACGGTTGTTAATATTTTGATTTGGTACTATGTCTTGCGGACCTTTGTGGATGACATAAATAATTGGTATTTGGTCTTATTTTATGCTATTGGTTGTGCAGTAGGGACAATGTTGTCTGGAGTGGTGTCTAATCGTCGGGGTAAAAATTAAAAATTAAAAATAAAAATATGTTTGGAAATTTTTTTAGTAATGGAGAAAAAGGAAGAGAAAAAATCGCGGATGAAGGTTTGACTGAAGAAGAGATTGATGCTTATCACAAAATGAGAGAAGTGAGCAAGGTCTTAAAAGTTGGAGATAGGGTAGAAATTGTTAGTGGTATATGGCTTGATCACGGCAAGCCAGTTTTAGGTGAGGTAATTGAAATTGAAAGACCAGAACATGAAGTTTGTGCTCCAGTGGTAAAAATTCTTGAAGGTCCTTTTGTGGGTAAAACAACGAAAAATGGCTTGTTTAACTCCGAGTGGCGACCAGTCAAAAACGGTCATACAAGCTAAAAGGCGAGTCGAGTGGAGATGCCGGGAATCGAACCCGGGTGCATAAGAGTATCCTAATTGCTTTTACAAAGTTTAGTTAATTTATTTCTGTCGTGAGACAGATTTGAGTTAATAATTTTAGAATTAACAAAATGATTATTAACCTAGTCTCTTATTTCATTACTAGTCGAGGCACTCTAGTAATATACTCTAATTTTATGTCACCCAAATTCATTTATTAGATATGGATGAATTGGATGCCGCTTAGGCTAATGCGTAAGCGAAAGCAAGATCCTTGGCTCCAAAATATGGAGAGACAAGTCCCTTTACTCCTGAAACAATGCTATTAGCAGTTGTTTGTTTATTGTCATTTAAAGAGTGAACAATAATGCTCTACTTTGCACAATCAAGGACAGATCAGATGTCTAGGCCGATCATCCCCAAATTTGTTCTGACAAATTTGCCCTGAGGGTTTCTCGAAGGGCTCTTTTATCTATTCATTTTTCAAGGTTCTACGGATTTCGCGATCCGTCTCGCGTTTTTTGATGTTCTCTCTTTTATCAAAGCTCTTTTTACCTTTGGCGATACCGATTTCCAGCTTGAGCTTCCTACCAGCATTATACACTGCAATGGCCACAATTGTCAATCCTTTTTTGTTTTCAATATTAGCTAATTGTTTTAGTTCTTTTTTAGTAAGTAAGAGTTTGCGATTACGAAGTGGATCAAAATCTATGGGGGCATTTTTGGGTTGATAGGCGGGGATATTGGCACCAATTAAATATGCTTCGCCTCCGCGAATAGTCACATAGGCGTTTTCTATTTGTCCTTTTTTCTCTCGGACACTTTTTACTTCAAAGCCAAAAAGCTCAATTCCGGCAGTAAATTTTTCCGTAATTTCATAATTGAAATATGCTTTTTTGTTTTGTAATAAACTTTCAGACATAGGATGATTCTAGCATAATTTTCTTCTCCCTCCCATTAGTTAAGGGGAGGGTTGGGGTGAGGTTGTGTTTATCTTTATTTTTTTGTAATTTGTGTTATTATCTCTTAATGCCAATACTAAACAAGAGAGGACCAATGTTTAAAAAAGGGAATAAGCGGAATCAGTCAATGATACCAAAGTTTTTTGGTAAAAGTTCACTTTTTTCTAATATTGTAAATATTGTTTTGATTTTACTTATTATTGTTTCTTTGTATTCTATGGTAAGTGGAAATAATAAAAGTTCAGAAAATATTCCTATTTCTCAATTAGCTTCTGACATTTCCACTGGTCTAGTTAAACAAATTGATGTTAATGGAAATATTTTAACGGTTATTTATAATAAAACTGGGACTAGCACAGTTGGGACAATTAAAAAATCTCAAAAAGAAGAAGGAACAGCGCTTAGTCAAACTTTATTTAACTATGGAGTAAATTCTACTAAATTAGAATTAGTAAAAATTGATATTCAAAGTGAGAGTGGATTTGGTTATTGGTTAATGATTCTTGGACCATTTTTTATTCCTCTTATTTTTATTGTTTTCTTTATTTGGTTTTTAACTCGGCAAGTAAAAGGGGCGGGGATGCAAGCTTTTTCTTTTGGTCAGAGTAAAGCGCGGATGTCTTTGCCAAATGATAAAACACAAAAAATAACTTTTAAAGATGTGGCTGGGGCTAAAGAGGCAAAAGAAGAGTTGGCGGAAGTGGTGGACTTTTTAAAAAATCCCAAAAAGTTTTTGGAGATTGGAGCACGAATTCCTAAAGGGATACTTTTGATGGGGGCGCCTGGTACCGGTAAAACTCTTTTGGCCCGAGCGGTGGCGGGGGAAGCAGGAGTGGCCTTCTTTTCTATTTCTGGTTCGGAATTTGTAGAAATGTTTGTGGGAGTGGGTGCTTCTCGCGTGCGGGATTTATTTAAAATGGCCAAAAATATGGCGCCGGCGATTATCTTTGTGGATGAGATTGATGCGGTGGGGCGAGTTCGTGGAGCGGGGATGGGTGGTGGTAATGATGAGCGAGAGCAGACCTTGAATCAAATCTTAGTAGAGATGGATGGCTTTGAGCCAAATGAAAAGGTGATTGTAATGGCAGCCACCAATAGGCCAGATGTTTTGGATCCCGCTCTTCTTCGTCCCGGGCGTTTTGATCGACGGGTAGTAATTGATTTACCGGACCGAGCGGATCGGGAGGCTATCTTACAAGTCCACGCTAAAGAAAAACCATTTGGTGAAGATGTGAATTTGAAAGTGATTGCCGAAAGAACGCCGGGCTTTTCCGGAGCAGACCTGTATTCATTGATGAATGAAGGAGCGATCTTGGCTGCTCGGGAAAACCGCACAAAAATTGCGCAATTTGATTTGATTCGCTCTATTGAAAAAGTAATGCTTGGTCCAGAAAGAAAATCACATTTACTTTCTAAAAAAGAAAAAGAATTGACGGCTTACCATGAAGCGGGACATGCGATTGTCTCTTCTGTTTTACCTTTTGCTGATCCGGTTCATAAAATTTCTATTATTTCTCGCGGACGGGC
>CAZJFZ010000011.1:0-13820 GCA_964545745.1 uncultured Candidatus Saccharibacteria bacterium | reverse complement strand
ATTTAGGTTTATTGAGTTATGGTGATACTTATAAGATTAAGCAAAATGTGCTATATTTACTGGAAGATAAGTATAAAGTAAAAATATAAATGATATGGAAATTTCACAAGGTATAAAGAATAAAGTCATAATAAGGCCTGATTATTTAGACTGGATAAAACAAGAAACAGCCGTTTTCGTCTATTTAGACCTAACAAACATCTTCCATTGGCAAGATACTTTAGGTTGGAAATTTAGGGTGGAAGACATGATGGAACAACTTTTTACTTTTCCTAATATCAAAGAAATCAAGGTTTATTATGGTTCAAACGGCAGAGATCTAGTAAATTCCGAGGCTTTTCATAACCGTATAAGGAAAACTGGTGCTATTTTAAGGACAAAACTGATGAAATTTATCCCTAAGGCTATCAATGAAAATCTATTCTTTCAACGAAAAACCCGAATTATGTTTGACGAAAAAGTAAAAAAGAAAATTGAAGAGCTTATAGACGAACTCAATAAACCAGGAATAATTATAGAAGAACCAAAATGCAATTTTGATGTAGAAATAGCGATGGATATTTTAGACGATTCAGAAAAACTTACTGCTGTTTTACTTTTTTCCGGAGATTCTGATATGTGTGCTCCTCTAGAAAGATTAAAAGTAAAAGGAAAGAAAATCGCCATTGTTGGCGTTCGTGGACGAGTCGCGGGAGAATTACAAAAAATTAAAGATAAATATATTGACTTCGGAAAATTTTACACTGGTAAAAGGATTTACCATTAAAGCGAAAATCCCGCTTTTTAAGCGGGACCGCACAATTAGTAGGATTGCTCCTACAACAGAAGTATAGCAAGTCAATATTCATTGTCAAGTGAAATAAAAAGAGTAATATAAATGATATGGAACAACCTGAAGGAATTATAAAACCAAATGAACATGCGGAAGCGGTAGCCTTGGTGGAAAAACATCGAGATTTTTTTGAACATTATGTTAAAGGTAAAATAAAGATTGAGCCAGCCCCGGCAGAATTAAAAACTTTTGCTTTTGATTTGGAAAAAAATACTATTTATGTTAACTCAATGTTTTATAAAAAACAGGGCTTTTCTGATGAGAAAACAATGTTTGCTATTATGCACGAAATTCAACATTTTATGGAAAAGAAAGCTATGTTGGATGAAGAAGGTGGAGAAAAAGTTTTTGAAAAATATTTAAAACGAATAAAAGCATCTAAGGTTTTTTCTTTAATGGATAATTGTAATGGTGACATTAGAGAAAATAGGGCGGTTGTTTCTTGGGAACCAACCGGTTTGGGAGAATTAGAAAGGAAAGTTTATAAAGAAGATTTATTCCCAGAAATGGATTTTACATCTCAACCTCGGCATATTCAGTTTAGTCAGGCACTATTACGGGAAGCCATGGTGTTAGGAGAGAAATGTGTTGTGGCGCCGGATGTGAGGCAAGCACTTGACGAGGTAGCCAAAGTAAAGGGCTTAATGGAAATAATGACCAATCCAGAAACGCCAATGTCCATGCGGTTGCGTTTGCAGGATAAATATATTTGGCCAAAAGTGGAGGCTCTACTTGAGAAGGATGTGGAAGATAAGAAAAAAAAGAAAGAGGAGCAAAAGAAAAAAGAAGAAGGGGAATCAACCGCCCCTAGCCCCTCCTCAGCTGATGAGGGGAAGGGAACGAAAAAAGGTGAAGATAAAAAAGAAAAGAAAGAAGGAAAATCAGAAGGGGAAAAAAGTGAAGAAACAGATCCAAATAAAATTTTTGCGGATGAATATGCTGAAGTAGAAAAGAAATTTCCTGAAGCGGTACCAATGGAAGAAGTAGAGAAAGCTTTTAAAGAATGGAAAGAAGTCCAAAAAGGTAAGGATAGTAAAGATAAGGCCGATGAGGATTATGCTAAAAAAATTGGCGTGGAGAAAAAAGATTTACAGGATTATAGAAAGATAGTAGAAAATTTAGAAAAAATAGTAAATCCGGAAACAGGCGTTAGTCTTATAGAAGAATTAAGGAATCTTTTTTCAAGGATTATTTCCAAGAGATTAAAAAAAGCTCAAGCCCCAAAATATCCGGTAGATGAGGGTGATGAATTGGTGGATCCGGCTCAACTGGTGGCGGATGTAAAATCTGGCAATCTTCAGCCAAAGGTTTGGGAAGATACAGAAATAAAAGAAAAGACAGGGGATAGATTTGGTGAAGTGGAAATAACTTTAGTATGTGACCGTTCTGGTTCAATGAAGGAAGGACAAAAAGCGGAAGAACAGAGAAAGTCTGCTGTTTTGGTGATGGAGGTGTTAAAAGAATTTGCTGAATTATGTGAAGCGGAGAAAATAAATATAGACAAGCCACTGGAAGTAAAATCAGAAATTTATAGTTTTGCCAGTGAGAGTGAAGACAAAACACCACTCAAAAAGATGTCTACGGAATTGGGTGAGGCGGAAAGAATTAATGTTTTGAAAAAACTTTATAATTTGTCCGGTAGTACCACGGATTTTAATTGTTTGGAGGCAATAGATGCTAGTTTGGATAATCAAATTAAAACAAAAATCAAAATCGGGGAATTAAAAAAGATTGTGATTGTCTTCACTGATGGTGGTAGTGATAACCCCGCCAAAGTACAGGGAGTTTTAAAGAATCTGCGTGATAGTAGGGTGGTGGCGATTGGCGTGGGGATTACTAGTGAAGGGGCACCGGTTTTGTCCACTTATGCACCAAACGCACAGGTAGTGGAGGAGGTTTCTAATTTGCCGAGAATACTGGGCGAACTTTTAAAAGAACATTTGAAAGATTTGTAATTCATCTATTTTTTTGCTGGAATTTTGGTTTGAGATATGGTATAATAGGAGGGTGAAATTCAGGCAATCATTATTTTGGGATGCCAATCCGGATAAAATAGATATCCAAAAAAATGCTCAGTATATTATTGAGCGAGTTTTGGATTTTGGCTATGATACTGAAGTAAATTGGTTATGGCAGACTTATGATAAATTGCTTCTTAAAAATGTAATAATAAAATCTCGCTGTCTGATGCCGGAATCAAAAAATTTATGGACATTGCTTCTAAAAACAAAATAGATTCTAATTTTAAAATCATACCATTGGAAACCAAGAAGGCTTTTCTTTTTTTGTCTGAGCAGAAATGGCTGGCTAATACCAGTTGGTATTTAGCTGGTGGCACAGCTCTAGCTTTACAAGCTGGGAATCGCAAATCGGTGGATTTGGACTTTTTTACCACAGATAAAGATTTTGATAAGACAGAACTTATGAATAATTTTGTAAAAAATCAAGAATGGGAGACAACCATTGATAAGAAAAATACGGTTTATGGCAAGTTATTTAATGCGAAAATCAGTTTTATTGCCTATCCTTTTTTTGTTCCCAAGCAGGATTTCATTCAATATGGTTCAATTAATATTCTTCAGCCGATTGATATTGCCGTGGTGAAAATTATTGCTGTTTCTCAACGAGGCCGAAAAAGAGATTTTTTTGACTTATATTGGTGTGCAAAAAATATTGATTCCTTGGACAATTTGATAAAGAAATTACCAACCCAATATCCATCGGTGGCTCATGATTACAATCATATTTTAAAGAGTTTGGTTTATTTTGTCGATGCCGAAAGTGATCCCGAACCTGAAATATACTTTAAAGTAAGTTGGAGTGAAGTGAAAAACTTTTTTGAAACAGAAATCCCTAGAATTACCAAAGTTTTGTTAAATTTAAATTAATCCCATGCCCCCCGAAACCATCAAAACACAAAAACTCGAGAAAACGGAAAAATCTCAACCAGAACTGCGAGCTATTTTGGAACAAAAGTTGGTATCTCTCAAACCCATTCTAGATGAAGGAATAAAGGAATATGAACAAGCTCTAAAGGACGATGTCTTTGATGATGCTCTCGGAGAAGAAGCAGGTGCTGGTGAGAAGAGAAAGGAAGCTCTTCAAAAGAAGCTTACTACTCTTATTGACCGAGCAGAAAAAATGAGACAGACATTGGATAGCGGAGAAGATTTACCTCAAGAACCACTACTTGACCCCGAAGCTCTCAAAACTGAATTCACCCCTTTCCTCCAAGAAACATGGAAACTCTGGAACATTGACGCTGACAAAATCAAAAAGGCTAAAATCTCTCCTGAAATCAAAAGACCAACAGACGAAGACTATCAAGCTCGTCAAACTGACATTGACACCACTAAATTTGGAGAATTTACCCTAAACCCCGATACTCAAAACCTAGACTGGGAAACTCTCCAAGACAAGATCTTCATTCCTGACCTCTCCTCTTTTGTCGGTAAACCTCTAAGTGAAGTCGCTCAATACCTAATCACCACCTATGGCTCTACCCACAAACTTCCCGGTCTTGAATACTGGAAATTTATGTTAGAAAATCCCAACAAAGTTCCTTCTGATCCAAATGGTGTCAACTTAAAAGATGGTAACGACTACTTTAACTTCGGTTCCCTCGTTCGTAGCTCCGATGGCCTCTGGCTTGTGCCGTATGCGGATTGGAACGGGTCGGGCTGGAATTGCAATGCGCGTTGGCTTGATTATTCTTGGGGTGCTGATTATCGCATTGTGCTCCTCGAGATTTGATCCTTGTTTCTTCTTTTGACCCCTTTCGGCTTCTTGATCTTGACCCCGTTTGAAGTCTTCCTAGACTTTAAACAGGGTTGAGTTTTGGGGCGGCGGTTGGAATTTTGGGTCTAGATATGGTATAATAGGGGGATGAAAAACTGGTCAACGAATACAAAAGAATTGAAAAAAGATAAGGACAAATTTGCTGTTTGGAAACTAGAACAGTTAATTAATTTTGGCTTGGATGGTAAAAAGCTTAAAATAAATGAGCTTAAAAAGTATTGGAATATCATAGATATTGATTCGTTTAAGAAAAAGTTTCTGGCTCTTTTTGTAAATTAATCTAATTATGATAGAGAAATCTATATTATCTAAAAATCAAAAGGATATTCTTTCAATAATAAGTAAAGATAAGTTGATTTGTGATAGTTTTTATTTTACGGGCGGGACGGCTTTAGCGGAATTTTATTTACAACATCGTTTGTCGGAAGATTTGGACTTTTTTTCTGAAAATGAATTTGAACCACGGGACATTTCAATCTTTTTAGAAAAAATAAAGAAGGAAGGAAAGATAAAGAAGGTGGAATTTCAGCAGAGTTTCAATCGAAATTTGTTCTTTCTTGAACTGACTGATAGTGATAAAATCAAAACCGAATTCACTTATTTTCCTTTTACGTGGATTGAGAAAAAACAAAAAATAGGGAATTTATATATAGATAGTTTATTGGACATTGCCGTAAACAAAGTCTTCACTATTTATCAGAAACCTCGCTCGCGAGATTTTATTGATTTATATTTTATATTACAAAAAGACAAAAAATTATCACTTGATGATTTAATTAAAAAAACCCAAATAAAATTTGATAATTATCTTGACCCCATTCAACTGGGGGCTCAATATATGAAAGTTAAAGAATTAAAAGATTATCCAAAAATGCTTATAAATTTTAAAAATGAAGTTTGGCAGGACTTTTTTATAAATGAAGCCAAAAAACTTTCTAGTATAATAATTAATTAATATTATGTCCGAATCCTTCACCCAACTGGCCCGTGCCAAAAAGCCTGAAAAACCGGAAAAATCCCAACTAGAACTGCGAGCTATTTTGGAGCAAAAACTGTTATCTCTCAAACCTACTCTAGAAGCTGGAGCTAAGGAATATGAACAAGCTCTAAAAGATGATATCTTTGAAGACCAACCCGGTGAAGAAGCAGGATCTGGTGAGAAGAGAAAGGAAGTTATGCAAAAGAAACTCACCACTCTCATTGACCGTGCGGAAAAGCTGAAGGCCAAACTTGATAGTGGAGAAGAGATTCTTCAAGCAACTCCTGAGGTTTCCATCACTTATCAAAGGCCGAATGGAAAGACAGAAACCATTACCCTAGACTTTGAAGCTAAACTAGCGGAGTTCCTCACTTTCTACCAAAAAACAAATATTGACCTACCACCAGACTTTGAAGATACTGCTCGTGAAATTTGGGACAGAAACCAAATTATCGCCGGCGATGCTTTAAAATTATTTGAAGCAAACCCTGACGAACATATGAGTCTTGTCGATTTTATAGTTATGGAAAGCAAAATCTTTGCCGAATCGGGAATTCATCTGTCTGATTATACAAAGAAAAGCGGTCAATGGTTAAATACCAAATCGTCCGCTCGTCTCGTCTACTCGAACTGGGACCCTGGCAATCACCAGCTCCTTGTGAATGTGGTTGACCTGACGAATCAGGGTGGCACTCTGGGTGTCCGCCCTGCCCGCTGTTTCTTTTAAAAAAGTTAGCTTGTAGCTTGATTCCTTTTAATTTATTTTTCTTTTTATTTTGTTATACTTATTTTATGGAGAGTAAAGAAATTAAACAAAAAAAGTTGGAAGAATTAGAGGCACAGATGAAGGCGGTGGATTTTTGGATGGATAAGAATAAGGCACAGTCAGTAATAAAAGAAATTGCGGATTTAAAAGCAGAAATCGCCGGGGTGGGCAAGTATGATTCGGGGGATGCCATTTTAACGGTGATGGCGGGGGCTGGAGGAGTGGATGCGGAGGATTTTGCTCGAATGCTTTTGCAAATGTATCTTAAATTTTTTGATAAAAAAGGTTGGGGTTATCAAACCATTCATAAAAATGAAAATGATCACGGTGGATATAGGAATGTAACAGTGGAAATTTCTGGTCATGGAGTTTACGGTTTAATGAAAGGTGAATCTGGTGTTCATCGTTTGGTCAGAACTTCACCTTTTAATGCTAAAGGTTTACGCCATACTTCTTTTGCTTTAGTAGAATTTATTCCTAAATTTGAACAGATTAATTTATCAGATATTGTCATTCCTGAAGAAGAATTAAAAATAGAATATTCTCGCTCTGGTGGTCCGGGTGGACAAAATGTAAATAAAAGAGAAACAGCCGTGAGAGTGGTGCATTTGTCAACAAACATTTCCGCTCATTCTGATAATCAAAGGTCTCAAGCTCAAAATAAAGAAAAAGCCGTTCAGATTGTCAAAGGTAAATTATATGTTTGGCGGGAAGAGGAAAAGAAAAAAAAGGAACAAGGTCTTTATGTCAGTAAGACAATGGAAATAGAATGGGGGAATCAGATTCGTTCCTATGTCCTTCATCCATATAAGATGGTCAAAGATCATCGGAGCGGAGTGGAAACAGCTAAAGTGGAGGAAGTACTGGATGGTGACATTGAAGAATTTTTGCTATAATGGTGGGATGATTTATTTTGATAAAGTTTCTAAGGTATATTCTGATGATTGTGTGGCTTTGGAGGATGTCAATTTGACTATTGAACCAAAGGAGTTTGTTTCCATTGTCGGTCATTCGGGAGCCGGTAAAACCACCCTGATCAAACTTATTTTGGCTGAAGAAAAACCCACACACGGTAAAGTTTTTTACGAATCGGCCAATGTTCACAAGTTAAAAGGTAAGGAAATTACTGCTCTTCGTCGAAAAATCGGTACGGTTTTTCAAGACTTTCGCCTTTTACCAAACAAAACGGTTTATGAAAACATTGCTTTTGCGATGGAGGCAGCAGGGAGAACAGATGAGGAAATTGAAGCGGATGTGCCTCATGTATTAGAGTTGGTGGACATTGCCAATAAGATTTACAGTTTTCCTTCAGAACTTTCTGGGGGAGAAAAACAACGGGTGGCCATTGCCCGAGCGATTGTCAATCAGCCAGATGTGATTATTGCTGATGAGCCCACGGGGAACCTGGATCCAGCCAATACTTTTGAAATTATTCAGATTTTGAAAAAAATAAATGATTTGGGAACAACGGTGATTATTACCACTCATAATCGGGGAGTGGTGGATTCATTGGGTAAGAGAGTTATCAGTATGCAAAACGGTAAGATTGTGCGGGATGATAAAAAAGGTTCATTCGTGTTATAATTTATAATTATGTTTATTACAAAAATTAAAAGAACTTTACGGTCTGGTCTGACAAACTTTTGGCGTAATGGTTTTGTCTCTTTGTCATCACTCGTCGTGATGTTTATTACTCTTTTTATGATTGCTTCACTTATTTTTATGAGTGCCATTTTGAAGTTTTCTTTGCAAGAAATAAGAAACAAGGTGGATGTTAATGTTGATTTTAATATTAATGTTGGAGAGGCTGATATTTTAAGCCTAAAAAAGTCAGTTGAGGTCTTGCCAGAAGTTGAAAGGGTTGACTATGTTTCAAGAGAAAGTGTTTTGGCTAATTTTCAAGAAAGATGGAAGGATAACGGGCTGATTCTCGATGCTTTAAAGGAAGTTGGAGAAAATCCATTTGGGGCTAGAATAAATATAAAAGCAAAAGATGCTTCACAGTATGAAAGTATTTCAAACTTTTTTGGATTGAGAGGTATTGATTGTAAGTCTTTTGAGAGTAAATTCTCCATCATTGATAAAGTAAATTATTGTCAGAACAAAGTGGTGATTGATAAGCTGGTCCGGATTACCGATGCGGCTAATACGGTGGGTTTTTGGTTAGCAATAATTTTCTTGATTATTTCTATTATTATTACTTTTAATACTATTCGTCTAGCAATTTTTATTTCTAAGGATGAAATTTCTGTGATGCGTTTGGTTGGTGCCTCGGGCCGGTATGTCAAAGGGCCATTTATTGTTTCGGGTATTCTTTATGGTATTGTGTCTGCAATTTTGGTTATGGTTGTTTTCTTCGGGTTAACTTATTGGGTTACCCCTTATTTTAGAGAATTTTCTGGTGGACTTGATCTCTTTGCTTTTTATTTAAAAAACTTTGGTCAAATTTTCTTAATTATTTTTGGCTCGGGCATTGCCCTCGGGGCCATCTCCAGCTACTTGGCGGTAAGAAAATATTTGAAAATTTAGCTTGAGTTTTTCTCCTTTTTCAAGTATTCTTTAACTCTTGGTTCATAGAGCTGGGAGATCATCTAGCGGTAGGATGCGACCCTCTGGAGGTCGTCACCTTGGTTCGAATCCAAGTCTCCCAGCTGTGTGAGCGAAGGTTGCCAATTTTATGCTATCCTTAAATCTTATGAAACGAGAAATCAAATCACTGATGAAAACTCGAAAGAACTAAAGCTAAAATATACTAGCCGAAATCTGGGTAAGGTTTACGGTTTCCTTTCTCATATATTGGAAATAAAAATCAAAGGTAATATTTATTGGTTTTCTGTAAATTACGGTAGTGCCAGGTTGTCAGAATATTTGCACTTAGCTTGCCTGTTTGGTTCAAAAAAGAATATTCATATCGGGAGTTTTGGTGGTCTTTATCCAGAGATGGATTCTTTGGAATTACTTTTGCCGACATGGAGCTTTAGTCAGGAAACTTCTGCTCTATCTTACAATAGAGAAGCAAAAGATTTTAAACACTACCCGGACAAAAATTTATTTAATTTAATCAAATCAAAAATACCAAAGCAATATAAAATCTGGGAAGGACCAATAATTACCAATCAGGCGATGTTGGGGGAGACTTTGGAGGATGTAAAAAAGTGGTCAGAAGATGGTTATTATGGAGTGGAGATGGAAACAGCGACAGTTTTTGCGGTTTCCGCACATTTTAAAATGCCCAGTGCTTCAGTGCTTTACAATACAGATAATTTGATAAAAGGTCAGACCGTGGGAGATCAAACTCACACTCAACAAAAAATGCAAAGGGAAGAGGTCAAAAAAGATGTCTACAAAATCGCTCTTGAAATTGTGTTAAATAATTCTTAATTTTAGGGATATTTCTTAAGTTCAATAAGTAAGTGCAACACTTCTGCTATTGACTTTTATCTATAAGGTATGCTATAATAGAGTAGCTTAGGATGATTCCTGGGTAAGAGTTCTTAAACAAGATTTCAAATAAGGAAGGGAGGCAGGTGTGAAAAACACTTTGCTCGACAAAGTTGTCGGCTTTGGCACATGCACAACTGCCTCTGTGGCTTGTGATGATGTGCTGTGGCCCGTCGTAGTGGTGTGGCTTGGGCCGATTAAAGGGGGTCTGGTAATGACTCTCTTTGCTCTGGTTCTCAACCTAATCTTTATTTGGGCCTATGATCGGCTCAAGAGAGATGTCTTCGGATTTGAAAAGATCCGAGAAATCCAAGAAGCTCAAGTGAAGGGTTTTTGGATGAAGGTTGTTACCAAGGCAATCAAGGTCGGTAGAGTTCCTGCTTTTTTCGTTCTCTCATTTTATGACCCCTTCTTGGCGGTCATCTATGTGAGAAAGGGAATTGGCGGTTACCGAATGACCTTGAGAGACTGGAAATTTTTCGGCCTAGCGATGGTTATCGGTTGTGTTGGGTGGACCGTTTTCTGGGCTGAAATTATCTGGCTAGTGAAGGTGTTTTGTATGTTCTTGTTTTAAAAGAAAGGGGGTTGTCGGGGCGTCTCTGTGGAGATGCCCCTTTTGTTTTATTTTAAAAAGGTATATAATTAAACAATGTTAGAAAGCAGTAAAGAAAAGAAGAAAAATTTTTGGTTTTTTACGGTTTTAGGTATTTTAATATTGGCGTCCGTTGTTACGACCTTTGTTCGTTATTATGTTTTAAAAGATTATCAAATTATTGCTCAAGTTTCCTGTGATCCAAATATTGAACTTTGTTTTCAGGTAGAGTGTGATAATACAGTGGATGATTCTTGCCTTGTAAATTCGGATAATGAAAGTGTTACTTATTATAAGATAATAAGTAAGAGAGCATCTAATATTGCTTTATGTGAAAAGAGTGTTGATAAAATTGGTTGTGCGGATGAGCTTTCCTGCATCTTCAATGAAGAACAATGTTCTTATGAATATTGTACTGAAGAGGCTCTCGGAGAAGGGGAATTATGTGTCGGAGTTAATAAATGATGACCAAATCTACCAAAATATTATTTCAAGGGAAATCAAAAAAGGGAACGGATATTGTTATTCGCTATCCTAAAATGTCTAATGCTAAAGAATTGTGGAAATTTATAAACACTCTTTCTAAAGAGAGGACTTTTATTTTGTATCAGGGAGAAAAAGTGTCTTTAAAAAAAGAAACGGAATGGCTGGAAAAGACAATGCAGAGGATGAAGAAAAAAGAAGAAGTGGGTTTGTCTGTTTTTATTGGCAAGAAGATAATCGGTATGAGCGGAGTCCGAATGGGGAATAAAATCAAAAGTCATATTGGTAATTTTGGTATTTTAATTAGGAAAGAATACCGTGGGGAGGGAATTGGCTGGCTTTTGATGAATGAGGTTATGATGGAAGCTAAGAAAAATCTTAAAAATCTGAAAATTGTAACGCTGGATGTATTTGAAGAAAATAAAATTGCTCAAAATCTTTATAAAAAAATGGGATTCAAAAAATATGGTTTTCTGCCGGAGGGTTTGATGTATCGGGGTGGGTATACTGGAGATATAAGTATGTATAAGAAAATCTAATTAGCCTTTACCTATCACTTCTCCCCAAAATAGCTCTTGTTAAATGATGGACGACTTTTTCTAATTTCTCAATATAAGAATCCAGTATTTTGGGATTGTTTTTATTTGCTACTTTAATTTTATTTTCATTAAATTTATCAAATTCATATAATAAAACATGAATCATTTCATGAACTAAGGTGTATTCTTCATCACCCCGCCATGGGTTCCAAGTCATCAGTATGGTGGCAACTTTTTTCTTGGTATTAGCGGTAAAATGTCCACTTTGTCGGTAGCCACTATCTTTTTTAAAGTCCACAATTTTTAAATCAAGTTTCCAATCGGCCATATCTAGCTTTTTTTGCCAAGAAAGTAGCATTTTTTTAAGCTCGTCAAAAGATAACCCATTTTTGGCAGGGGGATTAAAATCAACAATTAAGTCTTTTTCTATTCTCTTTTTCATATTGCAAATAATATAGCATAATTTTTGCCTGTGTATAAGAACTTTACTTTTCTATTATCTTATTGTAGGATAAAGATATTATGAAAAATGAGATTTCTCAAAAAGACCAGAAAGTAATTGAATATTTACTATCTGATGATTTTGATTTTTTAAGTAAAAAGATATTTTCTGAAAGAGAATTATTAAAGATAGCAAAAATAATTTCAGAAGAGAAAGATGAAAGCAAAAAAGTAATTATTTTTAACTTGATAGATAAAATTTCGTCGTATGGTAAGGAGTATGGTTGGAATGTTGCAAGTATTTTACAACACATTAATTCAGATTTAGTAATTACAATTTTTAAAAATATACAAAACATACCAAGACTGTATAATTCTATTGGATTATCTTGGCTTTTTGGTGAATTTAATCGTAGAGACCAATTTGTCGTAGATTATTTATATGCTGTAGTGAATTATAGTACAAATTCTGATGCTTGGTGGAGAGCAGCTTTCTCTTTAGAAAATATAGATGTAGAAGAGGCTGTAAATTTATTAAAAAGATCTTTGAAAGTTGATAAAATAAAAAGTTTAAAATATTACTTAAATAATCTCTATAACAAAAAGTCAATAATTGGCGTGTTGGTTTTGAGCAATGTTGATAACATACAAAACACAATCTATCCAGAGATTAAGAAAGTCTTTTTTGACAGTAATGATTGTGGTACTCTTATCAATTGTTGTTGGATAATTGGTCGATTAAATTTGGTGGATAAACAGATTTTTGAAAAATTAAGAAAGCTTGTTAAGCATAGAAATTATGAATTAAGGTATTATACATTTTTTGCTTTACAAAACAGTGATATTGAGCTTTTAAGACCATTTCTTGAGAAGGCTTTACTTGATAAAGACCCTTTAATAAGGAAAATGGCTTGTAGATCAATGAGAAATATGGCAGAAGATGATGTATTAGAAAAACTTTTTAAGATGCTTGATGCAGAAACTGAAAATTCTGTTATATCGGAGATATCAAAAACAATCTATTTTTTAAAAAATCCAAGTTATAAAAACAAATTAAGTTTAGAGATTAATTCACATAAAAATGAGAATGGGTTGATTATTGATGAATCGGATAAATGGTATAAAGATCCAGCTGTTTATAACATGTTTTCGGAATCAGAAGACCCAGAAAATATATGTTTTGATTTGGTTTTGAGAAAATTAAAGAACAAAAACATAGTTAATCCTATAGACATAGCAACTGGTACAGGCAGGACATTATGGCAAATATTAAAAAAAATAAATTATGAAGGTCGGGCTCTTGGTGTAGATTTAAGTAAGGGTATGTGTGAGTTTGTTCAAAAAATATTAAAAGAGAGAGAAAATATATAAACAAAGTTTCTGTAGTAAATTCAAGTATTATTAAACTTCCGGGTGTCTTAAAAGTAAAATCTAATTTTGTTATTAGTTCTTTTGGTTTTCCTAGCCATATTTCTGATAAAGATTTATGTGTCAATGAACTAAAAGCAATCTATAAAATTTTAAGAGATGATGGTATTTTTGTAACTATAGGTTGGGACGAGACTTTTAATGATGAGTTAAGTAATATGTGGTTTAGATATATTCCTGATAGTATAAGGGCGAAAAATTTTGATGAATGGAGAACGATCAGATCTGAAAAGATTAGTTCTCCAAGGAATTGTAATTTAACTTGGTTTAAAAGAGGAATTATTGTTCCATTACAATTTTCTTCCCTTAAAGAATCAGTTATGGTTATAGGTTATTTATTTGGTAGAGATGCTGCTCAAAATATTATTTGTAGAAATCAAAGAAACTGGTCAATGTCAATGGGGATTACTATAAATACAAAAGAAGAGATAAAATTAATTATAGAAAATTATGAAAAAAGAAGTTGAAATATTGGTAGAAGTTTTTGATAATAAAAAACAAGCGATAAAAAAGCTTGATAG
>CAZJFZ010000010.1:0-14346 GCA_964545745.1 uncultured Candidatus Saccharibacteria bacterium | reverse complement strand
CTTCGTCAAATTGGATAGACAGGAGCTTAGAAATGCCGTCCGCCCCCATGGTCACACCGTAAATGATACCAGCCCGGGACATAGTTTCCCGATTATGAGTAACTAGAATAAGTTGGGAATATTTTGATAAGTCTTCAATCATATCACCGTATTTTTTAGAATTGGCTTCATCCAAGGCAGCATCCGTTTCATCTAAAATAATAAAGGGCGGTGGATTGACCTGGGACATAGCAAACAAGAGAGCAATGGAAGTCAAAGCTCGTTCCCCGCCAGAGAGCATCATCAGTCCTTTTATTTTTTTCTTTGGTAGATTAACCTCAATCTCAATACCCTCTGAAATGGCCTTATCAGACATTTCATCCTGAGCAGAGTAGAAGGACATATCTTCTCTCTCCAAATCAGACAAATCCGTATCACCTCTCTTTTTCTTAATTTCTTTAACGACCGCCAGTTTAGCTGTTCCGCCACCGAACATTTTACTAAAGAATTCTTGAAATTGGGCATTAATTTTTTCAACGCCAATTTTAAATTCAGTGGTAAGTTTGTCATCAAGTTCTTTGATCAAAACTTGTAAGGAAATAGAAGAAGTCCCTAAATCAGTCAACTCTTTTTCCAAAAAAGCGTCCCGCTCACTAGCTTCACGATACTCTTTTAAAACTTCATCTGTTGAACCAATACCCGCATCTTCAATTCTGATTTTTAATTTTTCAATATTTTTTTTCCTTTCTTCTTGAGCAATTCTTTCTTCTGCATTTATTTCTAAAACAATGTCTTTATACCGTACGGCTTCAATCCCGACTAATACTCCCGCTTCCGTCAATTCTTGTTTAAAATTATTTTCATCTATCCGAAGTCTCTCTTCTCTGTTCTGTAAAGAAGCTAATCTGGTATTTATTTCGTTTTGTTCTGCCATAATTCTAAAGACGGCTTTTTCCGCATCACGATTAGAATCTTTTTCTTTTTCAATTTCTTCTTTGACTGTGTCGTATTGAGCGGTAAAATCATTTTCTCTATTTTTTAAATTAGTCAGTTCTGTTTCGGTTGCTATTTTTTTCTTTTTTAATTCAGAAATTTCTTGTTCTATTTCTTTTTGGGATGTTTCATTTGAATTATCTTTGTTTTTATTTACAAAATCCTGCAAAAGATTTTTAATCTTGTTTAAAATATTTTTAATGACGGATAAATCTTCGCTTTTTCCTCCCTCGTCAAGGCTCACAGACACGGTTTGAATCAAACTTTCCACCGCACTTAAATCCACCTTTTTGACATCAGCCAAAGAAGCCGTTTGTAATTGTTTTTTATATTGCCTGTCTAAATAACTAATTTCTCCTTCCATTCGGCCCATTTCTCGCATCAAAGAGTCCTTAGTTAGTCGGGTTTCTCGCAATTTACCTTCTAAAAGCACTATTTCATCACTTTTTATATCTCTAGTTTTTGATTGACTTAAAATATCTTTAGCCTGTTTTAACTCCTGCTCCAATCTGGTCAGTTCTGCTAAAGGAATACTTTTTTCTTCCACCAACTTAGCTTTTTCTTTTTTTATATATTCATCCTCCCTCTTAAAGTATTCTAAATAAAAATTCTTTAACTGCTCGCGCATTTCAATTATCTTTTCAATTTTTTCTACTTGTTTTTTTAAGAATTTTAAATGTGGGGCAATTTCTCGACGTAAGGACTCCACTTGTTTGATGTTTTCTTCTGTTTTAGTCAACTTTCTTTGGCTATCCTCTTTTTTATAGTGATAAATTTTTAAACCCAAAGCATCTTCAATCATCTCCCGTCTGTCTTTTAGATTAGCATTGAGAATTTTGTCCGCCTCACCTTGAGAAATAATATGATGACCAGAGGCACCAATATGAGCTGAAGATAAAAGTTCAATAATATCTTTTAAACGAACTGCCGAGCCGTTGATAAAATACTCACTAACCGAATCACGGTAAATAACCCGTTCTAAAAAAATTTCATCAAAATCAACATTAAACATTCGGCGACTATTATCAAAAGTTACTTTGGCCGAAGCCCGATTTGCTCGAGGGGCGTCTTTTCCACCATTAAAAATAAGGTCTTCTACTCTCTTACCACGCAAGGATTTAATGGATTGTTCACCTAAAACGAACCGAAAAGCCTCTGCCACATTGCTTTTGCCGGAACCATTAGGACCGACGATGGAAGAAATGGGAGTATTAAAATTAAGGATTGCCTTTTTAGCAAATGATTTAAAACCAACTAATTCAATACTCTTTAACATCCCACTATTCTAACAGATATTTTAGATTTTTTACAGCCACTTTTTAGTTTCTAGCGCTTGGCGGGCAGCGGATTGTTCGGCTTCTTGTTTGGACATCCCATCTCCTTGAGCAATCAAATCATCACCAAGATAAACCCCCACTGTGAATTTTTTGTCATGATCCGGTCCTTCTTCTTTCAGACTTTTATATAGTGGGGTCAAACTCTCTTTTTCTTGAGCTTTTTCTTGAAACTGACTTTTGGCATCAATCCAACTTTTATCTTCAATAATTTTATCAATCAAATGAAAAAGGTTTTTAGAAATAAAATATTTGGAAGCATCATAACCTTGATCTAAATAAATAGCGCCAATGATCGCCTCCATGGTGTTAGCTAAAATATATTGTCGGGCTTTGCCGGTATCTTTAGCTTCCCCTTTGGAGAGAAGTAGAAAGTCATTAACATTTATTTTTTGAGCCGCTTCGGATAAAGTGACGGCATTAACTAAAGAGGCACGGTAAGCAGTCAGATCCCCCTCATTGTTATCTGGATATTTTTCAAACAAGTATTCGGTGACCATTAGTTCTAAAACGGCATCGCCTAAAAACTCTAACCGTTCATTATGCGAAGATTCAATACCCCGATTTTCATTTAAATATGAACGGTGAGTAAAGGCCCGACGAAGAAGTTCTTTGTTTTTAAAAGTGATACCGGAAGTTTTTTCAAACTTAGAAAAATCGGGGGTGGTTTTTTTTATCATATAGTATTATCTTAGTTATTTTTCTCTAGAAATCAAGGTGATGGCTTTGGTAATAAAAGGCAGGATGTCACCATAAGTTTTTATATTTTGAATTTCGCTTAATCTAAACCAACGGGCTTCATCCAAACCGCCACTATCTTTTTCCAAAATCAGATCTTTATATTCAGCTTTAGCCAAAAAGTAAACCACCTGCTTGCGCAACTTACCCTTTTCTGGGTGGTTAGCCACATATTCATTTCGCCCAATTTCATCCAGTACCTCTACCTCTAAACCAATTTCTTCTTTTATTTCTCTTTTCGTACCGTCCTTTTCTTTTTCCTCTGGTTCTAACCGTCCTTTAGAAAGCGTCCAATAACCAAAAACATCATGGACTAAAGCCAAGTAATAATTATCTTCACTATCACAAGCATAAACTACAGCTCCACCAAGCTTTTCAATCGGCATATCTTCATAAGGAACATCTATAATGGTTTTCTTTTTCTTTTTGGAGACGGCATCTTTGTCTGGTTCACCTAATTCTTTATAAACAGAACCCAAAACTCCATTTACAAACTTACTACTTTTTTCTCCCCCGTAATTTTTAGATAACTCAATGGATTCGTTGATGGCCACTTTGGCGGGCACTTCCTTGGCATCAGCAAAAAGCAGTTCGTAAAGACCAATTCGTAAGACATTTCTGTCCATAATGGAAATTTTATCCAAAGGCCAATCCGGAGCAGCTTTTTGAATAACCAAATCAATTTCTTCTTTTTTACCTAAAACTCCGGACAAAAGAGATTGAACGAAAGTCATATCCACCACATCCTGTGCAAATTCAGAAGCATTCCGAATCAAAATTTCTTCCGGTAATTCCGAATCAGAATAGTCTCGAAAATCTAATTCGAAAAGAGTTTGAAGGACTATGGATCTTGCAATGTGCCTGTTTGCCATTTCGTTAAATAATAACTACCTTTTAGTATACACCTAAGAAAGAAAAAATACCATCTCCCCTTTCCCCTCCTTTTCTAAGGAGGGGTGGTCAGTCTGCTGGACGGGGTGGTTTAGTATTTCTTAATTTATTTAGCCTCTGAATTAGCTTTCAATTTCTTCTCTTTCTTAATAGTTTTTTTCATAACATCAACAACTATTCGGCCATTATATTTACCACAATTAGTACAAACTTTATGATTTATTTTTTTAGCTTTACAATCCGGACAAACAGAAATCCCTTGAACTTTCAAGGCATGATGTGATCTAGTCATCCCCACCCGGGAACGATTGTGTCTCATATGATTTACCATGTCCAATATCCTAACTTATTTCGTAAAAAAAAGCAAACGAAAAGGGCCAAACGCTGGTATGCGCTGGCCCTCATGATAACTTACTTCAGTGGATCCTCCTTAATCCACTTTCACTCCTTCCAGTCCGAGATTCTCCGGTTCGGGAAAACGGGTGATCAAATCAGCGAATGAGTCACAGAATTCCGAATCTCGGCACGCCAAGTTCATGAGAATGGCGCCAAAAGCCGGATGTTGCTTGAAAAACAGCTTATCCGCAAACTCTCGAAGAGGGACCCACTGAGCGGTGAGCTTCTCGTTCACCTTTCCGCCGGGACCTTCTTCCTTCACTGCCCACCTTGACCCTTTTTCCAGGGCACCAGAAACTTTGTCTGCAAGGAAGAAGTAGCGTTTATGCTCCAATCCTCCCTTGTTTGGAACCGTCTCCACGAGGACAAGTGTGCTGGCCAAAACCCTCGTCCGTAGCTCCTCCGTGGCCTCGCGATATACCGTTTCCCGAGGGGTCTCGCTGTTCACGGACATTCCACCAGCCATCTTAAACTCGTTTGGATGACTGGCATCCGACACACACAGGACCATTCCGTCAAGGGGATCAAACACGAAGACTCCAGCGTAGTGATTCATCTCTGCCACTCCTTATGGTGTTGTGATACTCTCAAACACTGGTTGTGACTGGATTCACACGCATAGGCGCGGAACCCGAACTTATCTCTCTACCCCTAATTATACACCCAAACACATTTATTGTCAAGCTTTTTACAGACCTCTTAAAAAACTCTTGCGATGAATAGCAGAAATACCCTTATTTTTTAAGGCTTGATAATGTTTTTTTGTCCCATATCCCTTATGCTTTTCTAGTCTATAACCGGGATATTTTTTTGCCAGCTTTACCATCAGCACATCTCTTGTCACTTTGGCTACAATAGATGCTAAAGCAATTGCTAGTTCTTTTTCATCCCCTTTTATGATTGTTTTTTGATTTTTATATTCTTTTGGCGCCCTTAATCCCCCATCCAAAAGTATTTGCGTCTCGTCTGGCTTTTTATTTAAAAATTTAAGAGAGTTAGTCAAACATTTATTTATAGCAAAAACTAATCCTTTTTCGTCAATTATTTTATTACTTTCAAAACAAACTTTATAAAAAATATTTCCTTTCTCTTTTTCTACATTTATTTTTTCTAACCACTTTAATCTCTGTAAATGAGAAAGTTTTTTTGAGTCTTTAAACTTCTCAAAGTTCACCATGGTGAACTTGTCTTTCTGATTTTTTGAAGTTTTGTTTTGGCAAATACACAAAGCACACACCGCCACTGGTCCAGCAATGGGACCGCGCCCTACTTCATCAATACCGACTATATATTTTGGTTTAAACATGTTATTATATAAATAAGTATGTCCATAATATCAAACAAATCAGAGAATGTCTTTTTTAAGTTTTTATCTAGAGAATTATTATATCTATTTAAATCTAGCCAATTTAGTTTTGTCTATACTTTAAATATGATGTTGCTTTTTGAAGTATCGGCAATCATCATCTCCCTTATATTTGTAAATTCTGGGAACTTCTTCGTAAGTATACTTAATTTTTTGGTAAAGGAGTTATCAATCCCTGATGGTTATTATCAAAACTCATATTCTTTAATGAATCTTTTTTGGTACAGCTATTTATCAATAACTGTGATTATCTATTTAATAGAAAAGTGGTGGTATAAAAGATCTAAGATAAATTTAATCATCAAGACAAAATATAAGATACTAGCAATTCCAGTCATTGTTTGTCTCGGTTATTCTTTGATAATCTATTTTTTTTATTTAAATTACAATTCTTTATCTGGTGAAATTCCTGTCCTGATTATTCTAGCTACTATAACTATTCTTGCTAATTATTATTATTTGTTGGTTGTTTCTATGGTCAAGTATCTAGATAGTATGTTGTCTAATAACCAGAAATAACACACTCTATTGTTTAGAGTTTTGTATGTATTTGATTTTTGCGCCATTCATCAATTTTAGCATGATTGCCAGACAAAAGAACTGATGGAACTTTATATTTTTTATTTTTGTAGATCAAGACTTCTGGTCGGGTATACGACTCCGAGCTGGAGATTCGGCTCTCTTCTAGTGAATTAAAATCTCCCAGCACGCCCTCTATTTGTCGAGAGAGGCAATCGGCAATAATCATCGCTCCCAATTCCCCACCAGTCAGCACAAAAGGACCAATGGAAATTTCTTCGGCTTTGAATATCTTTTTAACTCTATTATCAATACCCTCATATCGTCCACAAATTATAATAATATCAGTGTATTTTTTGGTGACTATCTTAGCGTAATTAGTATCAAATTGTTTACCAGCTGGACTCAAAAATATAATTTTAGTCTTTTTTACCCTGAGCTTTGTCGAACGGGGGATCTTTTCTAAAGCCTTTTCAATTGCTTTCAAAATTGGCTCAGCTTGCATCACCATTCCCGGCCCGCCACCATAAGGTTTATCGTCTACTCGTAAATAGGGTTTCTCATTATTTTTTTGTGTTTTAGTGGGTGTAACAAAATTGCGCGGATTATAAAAACAGAATTTAATTTTCTTTTCCTTTTGTGCTCGTGCCAAAATAGATTCGCTTAAATACGAATCAAACATCTCTGGAAACAAAGTAATGATATGAAAGGTCATTTTGTGCGCCGAGTTGGACTCGAACCAACGATGCTCATTGAGCCGCAGATTTACAGTCTGCTGGAATAGCCGCTATCCGATCGGCGCATATTTACTAACTGATATAGTCTATCAGGTTTTTGATATTTATCAAGATTTCTTTCCTCCCTCTACTTAGCTAAGGAGAGGGTTGGGGTGAGGTTATTTTTCTTCCCTTTCACTTCAAAAGTAAAGTCTGATTTTTTAAAACCAACATTAATTATTCCGCCAGCCATCACCCCATGAGAAATCATTAAAGAAGCTACCGGGTTTAAAATTTTATCTTGAATCAACCGTTTTAAAGGTCGTGCCCCATATTGCGGGTTGTAACCTTCTTTAGTTAAATAAGAAACAGCTTCTTTACTAACAATTAATTTGATTTCTTTTCCAACTAATCTTTCTTTTACAATGTCTAACTGAATATTTACTATTTCAGCAATAGCGGTTTCACTTAAAATATCAAAGATAATAATATCATCCAAACGATTCAAAAATTCTGGTCTAAAATGATCTTTGAGTGATTTAGTTACCTTGCCTTTGACATCTTCATATTCCGCTTTTTTGTTTCTTTCCAAACTAAAACCAATTTCTTCCATTTTATCAATATATTGGGCTCCGATATTAGAAGTTAAAATTATTACTGTATTTTTAAAATTTACCACTCGCCCCTTGGCATCAGTTAGTCGGCCATTATCCAATACCTGAAGCAAAATATTAAAGACTTCGGGATGAGCTTTTTCTATCTCATCAAAAAGAACCACAGAATAAGGTCTATGACGAACCATCTCTGTCAAATTACCACCTTCCTCATAACCTACATAACCCGGTGGTGAACCAATCAGTTTAGAAATAGAATGTCTTTCCATAAATTCAGACATATCCACCCTAATCAGAGCTTTTTCATCATCAAACATAAACTCCGCCAAAGCTTTAGTTAGTTCAGTTTTACCCACACCTGTTGGACCAAGAAAAATAAAGGATCCAATTGGCCGATTAGGATCAGAAATTCCGGCTCGCGAGCGTTTGACGGTATCCGAAATCTTTTTAACCGCCACATCTTGCCCAATAATTCTTTTCTTTAATTCTTCTTCCATACGACTAAGTTTTAAAGCTTCCACTTCAAGCATTCTAGTCACTGGTACACCTGTCCATCTTGAAACAATATCAGCAATATCTTCCTCGTGAATTTCTTCTTTGAGCATTTGTCTAGAACTTTGTAACTTTTTTAATTTTTTTACTTTAGTTTCCAAATCTTTTTCCATTTGTGGAATTTGACCATAACGGATTTCTGCTGCTTTAGCCAAGTCCACTTTGACTTCTGCTGCCTCGGCTTCAATTTTAGCTTTTTCTAATTCTTTTTTAATAGTTTTAATATCAGTAATAGTTTCTTTTTCATTTTTCCATTTTAATTCAATCTCAGAAGTTTTTTCTTTAAAGTCTGCAATACTTTTTTCAATTTCTTTAATTCGGTTTTTGGCTGACTTACTACCACTTTCTGCTTCTTTTTTTAAAGCTTCATGCTCAATTTCTAAACGCAAAACTTTTCTATGGGTTTCTTCTAAGATAGGTGGCATATTTTCCAAAGATATTTTTAAAGCTGATGATGCTTCATCTATCAGATCCACTGCTTTATCTGGTAAAAAGCGATCAGTGATATATCGTGAGCTTAAATTTACTGAGGCCACAATAGCTTCATCTGTAATTCGCACACCATGATAAAGTTCATAACGATCTTTTAATCCACGCAAAATAGCAATGGCATCTTCTATTGAAGGTTCATTTACATAAACCAATTGAAAACGACGAGTCAAAGCTGGATCTTTTTCTATTTTTTGATATTCTTTAGTGGTAGTGGCACCAATAGTTCTAAATTCTCCGCGTGACAAAGCGGGTTTAAGCATATTGGAAGCATCGAGTGACCCCTCGGCCGAACCAGCACCAACAATAGTATGAACTTCATCAATAAAAACAATTATTTTCAGATTTTTCAATCTCTTTGATAATATTTTTTAAACGCTCTTCAAATTCACCACGATATTTTGTACCAGCAATAAGCATTCCTAAATCCAAAGAAACCAATTCTTTGTCCTTCAAAGATTCTGGTACATCACCAGCGGACATCCTAATGGCCAAGCCTTCTACAATGGCAGTTTTTCCTACTCCTGCTTCACCAATAAGGATAGGATTATTTTTTGTCCGACGAGACAAAATTTGAATTATACGACTGATTTCATTATCCCTGCCAATAACGGGATCTAATTTATTTTCTTTGGCTAGCTTAGTCAAATTTCTAGTGTATTTAGAGATTGCCTTAAATTTTTTAACTGTGGGTACTTCTGTTTGACCACTAGTTTTAAACTCTTCCAATATTTTTAAAACTCGTATTCGATCAATCTTAAAACGCAAGAGTATGTTTCTGGCCACACTGGAGGTATCAATAATACCAATAAAAAGATGCTCGGTAGAAATGAATTCATCTTTTAATTCGTGAGCGACCTTACCAGAAGATTCAATAACTTGAGCTAAATCCGGGGTTAAATAAATTTGCATTGTCGGTGAAGAAATATTCGTTCCCGGTTTAATATCATCAATTATTTCTAGCAGAGAGTCTGTTAATAAAGCAGTGTCCATTTCTAATCGTTCTAAAATAGACAAAACAATACTCTCTTCTTGCATCAAAAGAGCGCTCAATAAATGAGTAGGGCTGACATGGTTTTGACCACGTTCAATGGCTAATTCGTGAGCTCGTTTGATCACCTCTTTAGCTTTAGTTGTAAAATTATTGAATGGAGGCATAATTGACAACTTCTTTTTTTAAGATATTAGCGGGAATAAAAGTATATTTATCTGAAAGACTTGGGCTGACTCGTAAACCAACCATCTCTCCGTAAAGGTTAAGTAGTGGTCCACCAGAAATACTATCAGTTAAATTTATATTTGTATTAATGGCAACAATTTCTCTTAGTGTTGTGGTTGCTGTTTGAAAATTTGTTTCTTCGGATTTATTTGCTTGATCGATTAAACTAGAAACAATCCCAGTGGAAACAGAATTTTGAACTTGTCCACCCCAAGCAATAACAGTTTGTCCCAGTTTTAAATTATCAGAATCAGAAAAAGTCACTGGTGTAAAAACCACCGGACTCTTTTTACTCTGAATTATTTTTAAGAAATAAAACTGATCTGTTTCTTTCTTGGCTAAAATAGCTACATTATAAAATATGTTATTATCAATTGTTACCAAATATTGACCACTCATATCAGCAAAAATATCACCAGTGGCAATTAAACCATCTTTAGAAACAATTGTTCCTAAACCAATGAACTGTTTTGCTTGCACATCACCGGCATTATTATTATTGGCATAAATTCTAACAATACTGTCTTTATTTTTATCTACGGACTCAACAATTTTATCATCCTCTTTTACAACCACCACCTCACGAGTAATAACCGCCGCCGAATTATCCGCCGGTGGGGTAACTACTTTTTCAATTGTTCTTTCCACTACACGATTTATGGTTTGAGTTACGCCAGCGGGTGCTTGATCCATCAAAGCCACAGTCACAATTCCGGTGGCAATAGAAGTAACAAAGCTCACCAGAAGAGTGACTAAGACAATTTGCTGTTTTGTAAGCTTTTCCATATCCATATCAGTATTATAGAACTTATTTACAAATATGCAAGAGTTTTGCTATCACCAAGTCAATATCTTTTTTAATGATGTCTTCTCCTAAAGAAAAACGAAGAGTAGATTTATAAATAGCCTCATCTACTCCTAAGGCTTTAACTACAAAAGAACCATCTTCATCATGGTTGCAAGCACTTTTGGTGGAGCAAATGATTCCCTCTTCATCTAAACATAAAACCGCAAATTCTGAGTCAAGACCATGGATGGAAATATTTAAATTATTTGGTAAACGGTTTTTTAAGCCACCATTTAAAACAACTTTAGGGATTTTTTCCTGAATTTTTTGCCAAAAATAGTTTCTTAATTTTTCTATCTTCGTCACTAAAAGCTCTCTCTGTCTAAATACTAATTCTAATGCCTTAGCCATACCTACGATTAATGGCACATTTTCTGTCCCAGACCTTAATCCTCTTTCTTGTCCCCCACCAAAAATAATTGGAGAAATTTTTACACCCGCTTTAACAAACAGAATTCCTACTCCTTTTGGCCCATAAATTTTTTGCGAATCCAAGGTCAACAAATCCACTCCTAATTCATTTACATTCAAATTACAGTATAAGCCAGCCTGACTGGCATCGGTGTGAAATATCAAGGAAATTCCTTGATAAATTTTACGGGCATGACGAATTTCTTTAGCGATTTCTTTAATTGGTTGTATTGTTCCGATTTCATTATTGGCATAACCAATAGAGATAAGTACAGTATTTGGCTTTATCATTTTCCGCAAATCTTTAGGATTTATTAACCCTTGAGAATTTACTTTTAGATAATCTACTTGCGCTCCCCTTCTTTCCAATTCCTTAAAACATTCGGTAATAGAACTGTGTTCAATATTGCTAGTAATAAAACTCATGTCAGAAACTTTCACTCCTTTATTTTCTAAGTTTTTTATTACACCAAAAATAGCTAGATTATTTGATTCAGTTCCACCAGAAGTAAAAACAATTTCTTGTGGTCTTCCTTTAAGGCACTCGGCAATTATTTTTCGGGAGTTTTCCACCGCCTGTTTGGCTTTTACCCCTATTTTTGTAATTGATCCCGGATTACCAAAATTCTTCGTCCAGTACGGCTTCATTGCCAAAATCACCTCCTTTTTTACCGGTGTGGTGGCCACATTATCCAAATAAATGATTTTTTTCATAGAAGCATCATATACAAAAGATAATCACTTTGCAAATAAAAATATTTTATTGTATAATTCCTAACTGTATGAATCTTGAAATATATATTATAGGCGGAACCGCCTTGGTCATAATTATTCTTTTTGCTTGGGTTATTTGGTTACAAAATAAGCTAGGTAAACTTTTAGTAGGCAAAAGCCGAAACTTGGATGAATCTTTATCTTTACTGGTCAAAGAAATAGCTACCTTAAAAAGATTCAGAACAGAAGCAGAAGAAAATTTTAATAATCATGACGCTCGTCTAAAAAAGACCATTTCTGGAGTGGAAACGATTCGTTTTAATCCTTTTAAAGGTAATGGCTCTGGGGGTAATCAGAGTTTTGCCACTGCTTTCTTAAATGAAGAAAAAAATGGCGTCATTATTTCCAGCTTATACTCGCGAGATCATGTTAGCGTTTTCGCTAAACCAATCAAAAACTTTGTTTCTGAACAGGGTGAACTGACAGGTGAAGAAAAAGAGGCCCTGACCAAAGCCAACAAGATGATAGAACAAGGTTAAACCTTGTTCCAATAAAAACATGAACGAATTTCGTTTAAATTTCATTTTCAAAATTCAATATGACCAAAGAGAACGCACAAAAAAAAATAGAGCGTCCACCCGTGATTTGTATCATGGGGCATATTGATCATGGCAAGAGCACTCTTTTAGATTATATTAGAAAAACCAATATTGTAGACTCCGAAGCGGGTGGTATTACTCAAAAAATCTCCGCCTATGAGGTGATTCATAAAGGTAAAAAAATTACTTTTTTGGATACGCCCGGTCATGAAAGCTTTACTAAAATCAGACAACGAGGAGCCAGTGTGGCAGATATTGTTGTTTTAGTTGTTTCCGCTGAAGATGGAGTAAAAAAGCAAACAGTGGAAGCTTTTCAGTGTATTAAAGAAAGTCAGACACCAATGATTGTGGTAATAAATAAAATTGATAAACCGGGGGCTGATATTGAAAAAACCAAAGCAAATCTAGCGGAAAATGAAATTTATCTTGAGGGCTATGGTGGGGCCATTTCTTTTGTGGCTATTTCCGCCAAAACCGGTAAAGGGGTGGATGAATTATTGGATTTAATGCTTCTCTTGGCGGAAATGGGAGAATTAACTGGTGACAAAGAAAAAAATGCCGAGGGGGTAATTATTGAAGCAAATATGGACAAACAAAAAGGTATCTCGGCAACAATGATTATCAAAGATGGAACAATCAAAAGCGGAATGTTTGTTGCCTGCGGACAAGCGATTGCTCCCACCAGAATTATGGAAGACTTTCAAGGTAAAAAAATAACTGAAGCTTCCTTTTCCTCCCCTATTAGAATAATTGGTTTTGACAGCTTACCAAAAGTAGGAAATAAATTTTTTACTTTTACGGAAAAAGAAAAAGCTTTAAATTATGTCATCACCTATCAAGAGCCGGACAAAAAGAACAACCTCACTCCAGCCCTCTCTTCAACTAATGAGAGGGAGGAGGAGGAAGAGACAGAAAATATTGGAAATATAAATATTATTATCAAAGCTGATGTGATGGGATCAATTGAAGGAATTGAACATGAACTAGAAAAAATAAAAAATGAGAGGATGAAAGTGAAGATTGTTTATTTGGGGGTGGGTGACATTACAGAAAATGATATAAATATGCTCGGTGGTAAAGCGGATTCTCTGGTCTTAGGTTTTAATGTTAAAGTTGATTCCAAAGCTTTAGCTTCCGCTGAAAAATTTGGCATTCAGATAAAAACTTTTGATATTATTTATAAATTGACAGAATGGTTAACCGAGATGGCAGAAAGTAAAACTCCAAAATTAAAAGTGGAAGAAATGTCTGGCCGAGCCAAAGTTCTCAAATTTTTTAGTACAGTTAAAGATAAAAATATTATTGGTGCGCGGGTGGAAGAAGGTGAGATAAAAGTTGGCGATGAAGTAAAAATTATGCGCCGAGAATTAGAAGTGGGGCGAGGAAAAGTTAGAGAAATACAACAACTCAAAGAAAAAGTCAGTGAAGTACGCTCTGGTGTAGAATTTGGTTGTCAGTTACAATCAATCATTACCCCCGCCCCTGGTGATAAAATAGAAGCATTTAAAATTATTGAAAAATAAGGCAGACCAAGGTTTAACCTTTTTTCCGATCTAAGGTTAAACCTTGGTCTACAAAATAAAATAATATGACCACCACATTTAAAGATGAAAAATTAAAAGAGCAAATTCATAAATGGGCAGCCATTTTTCTTCAAAAAGAATCAAATGGTTCTTCACTTATTACCGTCACTGATGTCAAACTTTCTACTAGAGCTGAAGAAGCCACAATTCTTTTTACTGTTTTACCTGAAGATAAACAAGAAGTGGCATTGGAATTTGCCCGTCGGCAACTTAGTGAGTTTAGAGAATTTATGAATGAAAATATAAAAATTGGTCGGATGCCTTTTTTTCATTTTAATATTGACCGCGGAGAAAAACATCGTCAGCGAATCGATGAGATTATCACATCAAGGTAATTCCTTAGCTTTGGAAGGTATTTCCTTGATACGATAATTTGTGCTAGTATC
>CAZJFZ010000009.1:0-14420 GCA_964545745.1 uncultured Candidatus Saccharibacteria bacterium | reverse complement strand
GAAATGATGATACCGATGCTGGCGCAGATGATACCGATGACCCAATAACGCATAGTGACTTTATAGGCGGGCCAACCGAGGGCTTGAAAATGATGATGGAGTGGAGCCACAAGAAAAACTTTTTTGCCATTTCTGAATTTTTTAGATAAGAGCTGAATGGAACTGGAAGCGGAAGAAATCACCAGCGGAAAAGCAATTATAGGGAGAATTAGAACTTGTTTGGTTAAAAAAGCCACCACGACTAGAGTAATAGTAAGAGACATAGTCCCTGTTTCTGACATATAAAATCTGGCTGGTGGAATATTAAACCAAAGAAAAGCCAGAAGCCCACCCACGAGCACAAAACAAAAAGCCGATAAATCAAATTGACTTTGTAGAGTGGCAATCAAACCATAAGCACTAAAAATGATAGAAAAAACTCCACCGGACAAACCATCCAAACCGTCAATCACTCCACCAGAGTAAGTACCTAAAGTGACAATAATAAAAAATAAGATGAAGAGAAACCCGGCATCCCAAATACCGACAAAAGGAATAATAATTTCCGTCATTTCTAATTTACTATAAAACCACCAAGCGCCGATGAGAGAAATTATAAAAACGGCCAGTAACCTTTTTTTAGAAGACAAACCACCGGCTTTTTGATCATATCTTTCCGTCACACTAAAATAATCATCTATGAGCCCCACCAAAGCACCAACAATAAGAGTAAAAACTAGCAACCAAGTCTGATTACGACTTAAAAAATTCAACTTATCTAAAACCGGACCACCAATTACTGAACCTAAATAAAAAAGAAAAATAGTGATCAAAGCACTGACCCAAATAATGATTCCTCCCATTCGCGGAGTCTTTTTTTCTTCATCATTATGCAATTTTTGTGTAATAGTGGCGACCCCACCATCCATGGCTACCACCACACTCTTCTTTTTCCACATTTTATGTTTGTATAAAAAACCACTGATTATTGGCGTAATAGCAATACCAATAATAAAGGCAACAGTAGTTGGTAAAAATATTTTTACAATATCCATAAAATTAATTTTCTATTTTAACTTGATTAATAAGGACTAAAGTATCCGCAAAATTATCCACCGAATCTAAAACAATATTTATCAAGAAAACATCATCCATCAGTTCCACCATCAAAACCAAATTTTTTAAAGCCAAATCCGTACTTCCCGTCTTTCCCCCGACAATTCTAAACTTAAAATCTTTATTGTCCAAAAGTTTATTAGTACTAAGCACTGATTTACAATAATTATTTATATCACAAAAATTATAAGAAGTATTAGTTGTTAATTTTAAAATCTGCGGATATTTATTCTTAATATAGATCAAAAGATTGGCCAAATCATTTGGCGAAGAAATGTTTGTTTCGACCGCTGGTTTTACGGGATCCAGACCAGTCACATTAACAAAATTTGTTTTAGTCAAATTAAGTTCTTTGGCTTTCAAATTCATTTTTGAAATAAAGTTTTTTTCCCCCAAACTACTAGATAATAACCGAGCGGAATCATTATCTGAAGAAATAAACATATTGGCCAATAAATCTTTTACCTTATAAAACTTTCCATCTTCCAAAACAAAGGCACTTTCTTCCAAACCTACGAAATCCGTGGTAGCTTTAATTTTCGTTTCCAAATTTACATTTTCTAAAACAACAACTGCCGTCATTAATTTAGTCAGGCTGGCAATAGGCAAAGCAAAATCCGGATTTTTTTGAATTAAGATTTTTTTTGAACCATTCTCGGCAACAACTAAGGTCAAAAAAGCTTGACTGCTTATTTCTGGCAAAGTGGAAGTGGCGAATTTTATCTGTTCCATTTTTTGTAAAATCTCTTTTTCCTTTTTTTGTTGGAGAACAATACTTCTCAAAAGTTGGTTTTTTTCTCTATTCTTTACGCCAATTAAAAAAAGTAAACTACCAACAAAAAGAAATAAAAAAAAGACTGTTAACAAAGCAAGGATCTTTTCTTTTTTTAAAATTTCTAGGGTCATTGAATATTTTTGTCTAAATCTGTCACCTCTGTTTCTAAAACCGGCTCTTCTTCTAACTTCCCTTCTTTCAAATTTTCTGCAAATTCCAACTTAACTTTTTCATATTCTGGTAAATCTTCAATTTTAGAAACACCTAAAAATTGCAATAGTTCAAAAGTCGGCCGATACAAAAAACTACGATGATCTTTTTCATTAGTAATTTTTTCTACCAAACCACGAATTTGTAAGTTACGCAAAATAAAATTTGACTGCACCCCACGAATATAATCAATCTCTACCCGGGAAATGGGACCTTTATAAGCAATAATGGAAATGGTTTCCAATCCCGCTTTACCCAAGTCCCGCACTAGTTCCTCTTTAGTCAACCGTTCAATAATATGAGAAAGTTTGGAGGCTGTTCCCAGCATCACCTCATCATCCCCACCTACTTCTGAAAGGAGAGCAGGTTTATAAATAAGCTCCACTCCCCGTCCTTTTATTTTTTCTTTTAACACTTCCAAACTAGCCAAGATTTCCTCTTCCTTTTTACCCAAATTCTCCGCCAATTTTTTAATTGACTGTGGTTCCCCTTTCCAAAAAAGGACGGCTTCTATTTGATTGTCTAAAGTTAATTCTTCCATTGTTTATTGTAGGACAAGGACTCACCTTCCAAAGCTAAGGAGAGACCTTGTCCTCCTTTTGTGTTAATTATAATTTGGTACACCAGTCTGTTGTGTTTCCATTTCAATATCGTCAAATTCATTATTCTGCCGAACATTTACCACCCCCTGTTTGACAAGCTCCAACATCGCGAGAAAGCTTATTATAACATTGATACGCTCCTCTTTGCCAACTTTGGCAAATTCGCGAAAGCTCAATTTCAAACTAGATTGTATTCTCTTGGTCAAATTACCAATCATTTCTTCCAAACTAATTACTTTTTTAACTATGGCTTTAGGCAAATTTTCCACTTTAGGCAAGATTTTTATCACAGCCAAAATAGCCATCAAAAAATTCTCTTTTGTCATACCCTGATCCGGTGAAAAAACCGGTATGGCTTTGCGCGGTTCCGGTGCAAAAATAATTTCCTTGCCAAACTGATTCTTAATGTGAATACTTAATTCCTTTATCCGCTGATATATTTTTAACCGCCTCTCCAAATCACTGACACTTTGCTCTTCCTCCTCGGTTAAATTCAAATTCGGCAAAAGGGAACGGGATTTGATTAAAAGTAAAGTGGAAGCAATAACTAAAAAATCCGCAGAGTCCGCAATGGGAAATTTTTCCAAACTTTTCAAATAAGCAATATAATCATCTGCCACTTTAGCTAAAGCAATGTCATTGATAAAAAGTTTCCTTTTTTCAATCAAATTAAGTAAAAGGTCCAATGGCCCCTCAAACACTTCCGTCTTAATTTGAAACGCATTGTCAGACATTTTAAGGATTTAATCTCTTTACATCTCTTGGTAAATAAGTGGCTTCCCGTACATTTGCCAAATCCAACATTTTCATAATCAAACGCGCTGGACCAATTCCTCCACCACCATGTGGCGGACAACCGTAACGAAAAAAGTTTAGATAATCTTTTAAGATATTCAAATCCATTCCTTTTTCTTTAGCTTGCTTTTCCAAGATTTCTATTCGATGTTCTCTTTGAGCCAAAGTTGTCACTTCAATCCCCCGATAAAGCAAATCCGCTCGTCTGGAACGATCATTATCCTCCGGATGTCTCATATGATAAAAAGCACTCTTAGATTTATAATAATCAGTAATAAAAACAAAATCATGATTATATTTTTCTTTAACATAATCACAAATCGCTCTTTCTTCTTCCGGACTAATATCATGATCCTCTGGTGAACCAATTTTTTTATCGGCTAAAATCTTTTTTACTTCTACAATTGGAATTCGGGGAAATGGCCTAACGGGAACAGTGATTTTTAATTCGGGAAAAACCTTGGCCACGGCTTCAAAACCAGAAACTAACATCGCTTCTTCTGTGTCCATCAAATCATGATGAGAATTGATATAAGCAATTTCAAAATCCCAACCAGTAAATTCCGTCAAATGTCTAGTTGTAAAAGAAAGTTCCGCCCGAAAGACCGGACCAGCCATAAAAACTTTTTCAAAGCCGGAAGCAATACCCATTTGTTTGTAAAATTGCGGAGATTGAGCCAAGTAAGCTTTACGATCAAAATATTTTACCTCAAACACATCCGCGCCTGTTTCACTGGCGGTGTTCATAAAAGATGGTGTGTAAATTTGAATGAAATTATTTTTAGCCAAATATTCTCGCCAGCCTTTTTCAAATTCTGTCCAGACTTTAAAGATGAGAGCTTTTTCTGGTTTTCTCAAATCCAGCCAACGATAATCAAACCGAATTGGCGCATCAGTTTCTTCCGCTCCTTTTTTCATAAAGACCGGAATCGGAATCTCTGAATCCGCTTTAGAAAGGACTTCGATTGATTTAATATCAACTTCCAAACCTCCCGGGGCATTAGCTTCCGCTTTAACCAAACCGGTAACTGCCACCACTGATTCCGAAGATAATCCTTTAACTATTTCAAAGGTCGGTGAATCTTTCATCACCACAATTTGCACAATCCCCGTGATATCCCGCAAAATTAAAAAGATAATTTTACTCTGGACCCGCACCGTGTGTACAAATCCTTTTATCATTACCTCCTCCCCCACCTTCCCTGCTAAATCTTTTATATATGTTCTCTCCATATTTTTTTATTAGTTGATAAAGTTTTTTCTATTTTTTCAAAACATTTTTTACATAAATGATATTTGGTAACCTTACGGTCATTGTCTGGCGGACTGAATAATATTCCCCCAAATTCTTCTAATTCCTTTTTACATTTATCACATTTTGGTTTTATCATATATTTATTATTTTTTACTGATAAATTCAAATCTTGAAACTTTTTTCATTTTTAAAATTAAATCACCCTCGCTAGAACCAAAACATTTTTGATTCTTGCGAGGGCGAGTAATTCGCGGTGCCACCTCACTTTGTTCTCATTTTGAGGGTCTAGTTGTCTTTCGACTTTCTTCCTCAAGCTCCACCGCGTCATACGGCTTCTTTGCTTTCTCTAATAATATCACCTCTCTAATAAATATCAACTCCGATGGCTTTTCGGATTTCCCCCATCTTTTTTTCTGCTCGTGACGAAGCCCGGCGACCACCTTCCTTAAGAATGTCAAAAACGGTCTCCAAATCATTGGCGAGCATTGCCCTGCGTTCTCGCAATGGCTTAATAAAGCCCTCCAAGGCCTCTATAAGCCCTTCCTTGGCCTCTTTATAACCAAGCCCGCCTTTCCTGTATTTGGCCGCTAAATCCACCTTTTCTGCCTCATTTAGCAGAAGTTTATGAATAGCAAAAATACCACTGCTTTCCGGATCTTTTGGTTCATCCACCCCCTTGGAATCAGTAGGTATACTCATCGCCGCTTTTTTTATTTCTTCATAAGTGGCAAAAAGCGGAATGACATTGCCATAACTTTTACTCATCTTTCGGCCATCCGTCCCAGGCACCGTCTCCACTTCTTTTAAAATAAGTGATTCCGGCAATTTAAATATTTCCTTGCCCGAACTTTCCGAAGTTTTAGGGCTGTTAAAAATTCGGTTAAACTTTTCTGCCGTATCTCGCGCATATTCCACATGTTGTTTTTGATCTTGACCCACCGGCACCACATCGGCATCTTGCAGTAAAATATCCGCCGCCATCAAAAGTGGATAGTCAAAAAGCCCAACATTTATTTCTTTATTTTTTGCCTCCGCATCTTTATAAGCATGCGCGCGCATCAAATATGGCATCGTGGTCAAACAATTAAAAATCCAATTCAGTTCGTGCACAGCCGGCACATCACTCTGTTTAAAGAGAACCACTTTTTTGGGATCCAAACCAATCGCCAAATAATCCAAAGCGACATCAATAATCCCTTGAGCCAATTCTGCTTTATTCTGCACGGTAGTCAGAGCATGATAATCCGCAATAAAAACATAGCTCTCATAATCATTTTGCAATTCCACAAACTGCTTCATCGCGCCAAAATAATTACCAATATGTACCCGCCCAGTGGGCTTCACTCCGCTTAATAATATTTTTCTTGAATTGGACATGAGGTAATAATAGCAGAATACAACCGCCTCGTCCATTCTCTCATTATATTCCTTCCTTCTTCAACTCCTCAATCGTTTTTCTAGCTGATTTGGAAAGATGAGACGGCATTTTTATTTTTACTTTGACCAAAAAGTCACCCCGATGACGGCTGTCAATCGGCACCCCTTTTTCTTTTACCCGAAGCATTTCACTATTATTTATTCCTTCCGGCACAATAAGTTCTATGTCCCCATCAACTGTCTTTAATGGATATTTAGTTCCCAAAAGAGCATCAGATAATTTAATATTTATTTCCGTCAAAATATTTTTCCCTTCTTTTTTAAAAAGCGGATCCCGACGAACAGAAATATTGATATACAAATCCCCTGCCACTCCATCTTTTATTGGTTCCCCCGCCCCAGACATCCGGATAGTTTCTCCGTCATTTATATCCGTGGGAATTTTAACTTTTATTTTTTCCGATTTATAAGTGGAATTTCTGGTCAAACTAAATTCTTTTTCCACCCCAAAAACCGATTCGGCAAACGAAATTTCCAGATCCACACTGATGTCCCGGCCCTTTTTTACTCTCTGCCGACGACCCATATTACCACCAAAAAATTCACCAAAAATGTCCCCCAAATCAAATTCAAAATTACCGCCATTACCACCTTGCGTAAATTGTGAGAAGTCAAAACCACCAAAGTCTTGCCCACCAAAACCACCATAAGAACTGCCACCAGTTGGTCCCGCCGAACCAAAAGTATCATACTGCTTTCTTTTATTATCATCACCAAGCACACTATAAGCTTCACTTACTTCTTTGAATTTGGCCTCATTGCCACCACCCTTGTCCGGGTGGTATTGATGAGCCAACTTCCGAAAAGCGGTTTTTATTTCCTCCTTGGAAGCATTCTTATTTATGCCGAGTATGTTGTAATAATCTTTTGACATTATTTCTTCTCCTTATAATCCGCATCCTTGATATTGTCGTCTTTTTTCTCCCCACCTTCTTGCCCCGATGCACCTTGATCTGTCTTTGGTTGTTCGGTTTTTTGAGCTTTCATAATTTCTTCCCCAATCTTTTGCATCTCGCTAGACAAAGCTTCGGATGCTTTTTTAATAGCCTCAATATCGGTTCCCTGCCCTGAGCCTGTCGAAGGGCTGATAGCTTTCTTCAAATCCGCCACTTTATCTTCCACTCCCTTCACAATCTCCGGACTAACTTTTGCCCCATTATCTTTAATCGCTTTTTCGGCAGTGTAGACAAGTTGCTCAGCCATATTTTTTATTTCAATTTCCTCTTTCTTTTTCTTATCTTCCTCTTCATGAGCAGTAGCATCCGCCGTCATTTTCTTTATTTCTTCCTCCGTCAAACCAGATCGTGCTTCAATCCTAATGGACTGTTCCTTGCCAGTACTTTTATCTTTAGCTTTAACAGACAAAATTCCGTTAGCATCTACATCAAAGCTTACCTCAATTTGAGGCAGACCGCGTGGTGCGGGTGGAATACCATCCAAGATAAATCGGCCTAGGCTTTTATTATCATGAGCTAAAGTTCTTTCTCCTTGAACGATATGGATCTCCACCGAAGTTTGGCTATCCGTCGCGGTAGAAAAAACCTGACTTTTAGTCGTTGGAATGGTAGTATTTTTTTCCACTAATTTCGTGGCCACGCCCCCCATCGTTTCAATACCAAGAGAAAGTGGAATAACATCCAGCAAAAGAATATCTTTGACATCCCCGCGCAAAATTCCCCCTTGCACCGCTGCCCCGAGGGCCACCACTTCATCCGGATTTACAGACAAATTCGGTTCTTTACCAAAAATATCTTTCACCGCCTTTATAATCGCCGGCATTCTAGTTTGTCCACCCACCATCACCACTTCATCAATTTCTTCCACTTTAAATGGTGAAGCTTTGATGGCCCTCTTGGTAATTTCTACCGAACGGTCAATAAATTCTTTAGTTAAATTCTCCAAAGTCGCTCTTGTCAATTTAATTAACAAATGTTTTGGACCATTGGCATCCGAAGTAATGAAAGGAATATTAACTTCCGTTTCCATCGCCGTGGATAATTCTATTTTGGCTTTTTCCGATGCTTCATCTAAACGTTGAAGAGCCAAAGAATCTTTGGAAACATCTATTCCACTTTCTTTTTTGAATTCTCCCGCTACCCAATCAATAATTTTTCGGTCAATATCCCGACCGCCCAAATGTGAGTCCCCATCAGTAGATTTTACTTCCACAATATCCGCCCCTACTTCCAAAATAGAAATATCAAAGGTTCCACCACCAAAGTCATACACTGCAATCTTCTCATTTTTCTTTTTGTCAAAACCGTAAGCCAAAGCGGCTGCTGTTGGTTCATTGATAATACGGAGGACATTCAAACCGGCAATCGTTCCTGCATCTTTTGTGGCTTGTCTTTGCGAATCATTAAAGTAAGCCGGCACCGTAATCACAGCATCAGTAATTTTTTCACCCAATTTTGCTTCCACATCATTCTTTAATTTTTGAAGAATCATGGCGGAAATTTCTTCCGGTTTATAACCTTGATTATTCATCTTAATCATTACTCCACCAGTTGGTGCTTTTTCAATATCAAAAGACACGCCAGTTTTGTCTTTCTGCACCCCCGGATCATCATAATTATGACCCATAAAGCGCTTCACTTGAAAGACAGTGTTCTTGGGATTAGTCACTGCTTGTCTTCTGGCTAACTGCCCAACCAAGCGCTCACCAGTTTTACTGGTCGCCACAATAGACGGAGTAATTCTTGACCCTTCAACATTTTCTATAATTTTAGGTTTATCACCTTCCATCACCGCAGCGGCGGAGAAAGTGGTTCCTAAATCAATACCTATTATTTTAGACATTTTATTTTTTAGATTAAAATTAATAAATACAACCGCCCTGCTTCGCCGACTCAGCATCCCTCCTTAACTAAGGAGGGAGTTCGGATCGGCTTCCCCCTCCTCAGTTGAGGAGGGGTGTCTGTTCTGACAGACGGGGCGGTTGTCTAATAAGCTGGAGCTCTCGTTGGTTGGCTCATAACAAAACTAAAATCTCTTGAAAAAGTAGAAACTAAATCAGAAAAGATGGAACGAATAGGAATGAATTCCGCTGGACTTTTGATATCGGGCAAACATAAAACTTCCTCTTTTTTATTTTCAATATCATCAAGTAATTTTCCGGACACGGCATGTGCAATAATATGCCCATCTCTTTCCACTAATTCAAAAACTACCATTACCCAAGCTCCGTTAGGTAATTGCACGGCTTTTTGTATATATTTTTGTTGTTTTTGAATAGCTAACATATTGGCATTATATCATTACTTTTTAAATTCACCAACTGTTACTTTAGGGGCAATAATTATTTTACTATTCATCATATAACCTTTCTTTTTTATTTCTTTTATCAAACCATCTTCAGCTTCTTTTTCCACCGCAGTCACTTCCTCCGCCACAAAAAGTTTAGGGTCAAATTTATCCCCTACTTTCGGTATAAATTCTTTCAAACCGTTATCATCTAAAATTTTTACCAATTGTGAATGAATATATTCCACCCCTACTCGCCAATTTTCTGGCACGGAGTTCCACTGCTCTTTATTCATAAAAGCCATGTCAAAACTCTCCAAAACCGTGAGCATTTCTTCCAATAAACTTTCATTGGCAAATTTAATATAATCTTTTCTTTCTTCCTCTGCTCGCTTTTTAAAGTTCACAAAATCTGCTCGCTCTCTCTGCCAGCCGTTCATATATTCATTCTTTTCCGCTTCCAAAACTTTTATTTTTTCTTTCAGTTTAGCAATCTTCCCTTCTGGTGTGTCAGTCAAACCTGCCTGCACAGGCAGGTTGTCCGAATCCACATCCGTATCATAAACCACCTCATCAGTAACTGTCTCTTCTTCCTTTATTTTGACTTGTTTTTTGTCTTTTTCATCACTCATAATAACAATTATAACAAAAAAATATCAAAAATCAAATTCTTCTTTAGCTTGTTTTTTAAATATTTAGATATATACTTAAATTAGAAAAGTGGAGGGTGACTTGAAAGTCATCCGGCAATAAACAAGCCCGATGGGCAAGGAGGAGACAATGAACTTTTTGAAGTGGTTTCTTATCGCTGTTGCTATCATTGTTTTCGCTGTGTTTCTTTTCTTCGGCAAAACCATCGACAAGAAATGTCAAGAAAAAAACACGATCAAGATTGTTCAACCAGTCGAGCAACCACCGCCACCGGTGAAGACTCAAGAAGACTCGGGGCAAGAGGAAGAACTGAAGAAGAAGATTGCCGAGATCGAGGGTCGGCTGACTCAAGTGCAGGACTGTGGGAACGGCTGGTGGTGCTTTCCTTTCCAGGGGGAAGAATACTACCAGACCGAGAGTAGGTTTCTTTTGGACCACCCCGATCTGAAATTGGTGTACAAGGAAGAAATCTGGAAAGGTCGCATAAACCGAAAGGCTAGTACTCTCACATTTTTCAAAGAAAAGGAGAAGAGAGAGTAAGATGTGAAGGACATCATGAACACGAAACCCGAGGACGCACATCGCGACCTCGGGTTTCTCTATTTTTTTAACGTTTACTCCACTGTGGTGCTTTACGAGCTTTCTTCAAACCGAACTTACGACGTTCTTTGGCCCGAGGATCTCGCTTGAGATAACCAGCCTTTTTTAAATCTTTTCTTAAAGTTAAATCAAAAGTAATCAGGGCCCGAGCAATAGCATGACGAATGGCCTCGGCTTGAGAATTTACTCCTCCTCCTTTCACCACCACCGTAACCTCAAACTTCTGCTCTAATTTCATCTCAGAAATGGCCGCTAACACAATCGCTCGTTGTTCCGCTATCTTAAAATAGTCTTCTATTGTTTTATCATTGATCTTAAAAGAAGATTTAGTGCTTGGTGTCAATCTCACTCGAGCCACGGAAGTCTTGCGACGACCAACAGTTTCAATATATTTCTTTTCTGTTTTTATTTCTGACATTTTATTCTTTTATGGTTAAATTCTTTAAGGTTTGTGTTTTTAACTTGTTGTTATGAATCATTCCGCTAACTGCCCGTTCTAAAACCGCCGCATAACCATTTTTAACCGCCATCTCTCCCAGAGTTTTTTTCCGCAAACCACCGGGGAAGCCAGAGTAATCCCCATAAACCTTGGTTCGTGTTTTCTTTTCCGTAATATCCATTTTAGCTGAATTAATCACTTCCACCTTCACCTCGGCTACTTCATTTTTTTGAAAATTAGCATCTTGTTTACCAATTAAAATACTAGCAATTTCACTTGCTACTCGGCCCAACTTTTTACCACTGGCATCAATTTTATATTCTTTCATATTTTTTATTGCGGTCAACCCGTTTATACAAATTCTATTTGGGCCACTTTAGCTCCATCGTTCTTTCGATCATTTAATTTGGTAATTCGCAAATAACCACCCTGACGATCCTTATATTTTAAGGCAGTTACTTCAACCAATTTTTTAGAACTGACTGGCCCCACTTTGGCATCCAAAAACCGACGAGCAGAAACACCGCCAACTTTAGCTTTGGTGATCATTTTTTCTACTAATGGTTTCAAAACCTTGGCTTTAGTCTCCGTGGTTTTTATTTTTTCATCGCGAATTAAAGAAACAGCCAAAGTTCTTAACAAACCGCTACGGCCTTTTCTCTCTCGGCTTAATTGTTTTGTTTTTTGTGAATGAATCATTTTTTTATTTTCTTATACTCATACCCATACTCATACTTTCTACTTTAGAGTAATACCATAATTTGACAAAACTTTTTTAATCTCCTGAATACCTTTAGCTCCCAAACCTTCAATATCATCCAAATCATTTTCTTTCTTTCTAGCCAAACCACCGATAGTTCGAATATTGCCATTAGACAGTGCATTTATGGTTCGGGCGGACAAGTCAAGAGTTTCAATTCTAGTCTTCAAAAATTCTGCATCTGTTTCTTTAGATTCATCAACTCCTTCTTCCTCTTTTTCTACAACAACTTCTGGTTCTTTAAAACCAACAATAGCTTTTAACTGTTCAATCATAATTATTATTGATTCTTCCAAAGATTCTTTAGGAGTAAGTGTACCATCTGTCTCAATAAATAATTTAAGTTTATTAAAATCTGTTCTATCTCCCACCCGCATATTTTCCACTTCATAATTTACTCGGCGAATAGGGCTAAAAATAGCATCCAAAGCAATATGTCCAATTTCCGTTCTGTCTTTTTGCAAAACTTCTTTTGGCACATAACCTAATCCCTTTTCAATTTTAATTTCAATTGTCAATTCCGCTGACTTACTACCCAAACTAGCCAAATGTAAGTCGGGATTTAAAATCTCTACCTGACCAGGAACTTCAATATCACCAGCCGTTACTTCTTTAATCCCTTTAACTTTTAGTTCCAAAGTTTGTGGTTCATCAGTCAACATTTTTATGCGAACTTTTTTCAAATTAAGAATAAGAGTAATAACATCTTCTTTCACTCCCACCACTGAAGAAAATTCATGCTCCACCCCGGCAATTTTAATAGAAGTGATGGCTACACCCGGCAAAGAAGAAAGGATAATTCGTCGTAAAGAGTTACCTAGAGTATGACCATAACCAGGGTAAAGACCGTCAATTTCATAAACTCCATAAAATCCCTCTTCCGAGACGATTTGTGGTTTAGATGGAAGCAAAACTTGTTTATTTTCGGTCATAGACTTTTGTTAATTAAATTATAAAAATGAATAAATATTATAAACCATTTTTTAAAAATATACAAGTTTTAACGACTATAAAAGTTCAAAACTGCAGCGGGATCAAAGTTAGCTTCAGAAACAGATAGTTTAGGTATTCCTTGCACCTTAGCTTCATTTTTTATCAAATCAAAAGTTAACCATGATGGACAAGTGTAATCTTTTAATTTTTCAGCTAGATTAGCAAATATCCCCTTTTTGACGCTATTTTCTTTGATGGTAATCTTGTCATTGAGAGAAACGGAATAGGATGGAATAGTAACTTTAACATCATTAACTTTTATATGGCCATGAGAAACCATCTGTCTAGCTGATTGTCTGGTTGGCGCCAAACCTAAACGATAAATTACATTATCTAACCGTGATTCCAAAATTAAAATAAGTTTATCTGGCGAATTGGCACCAGCTTTATCCAAAATGCTTTTTGCATACTTAGCAAACATTCTTTCGTTTACACCATAAGTTACTTTGGCTTTTTGTTTTTCCAACATTTGCAAACCAAAATCACTCTTAGGATGAGATCTTTTCTCTACTTTTCTTCGAGCCTCTCGATCAGCAAACTTTTGACCTTGTGTTTTGTCAAAAATATTTGCTCCTAATCGTCTCGCTATTTTGTATCTTGGTTTGTTTATCATTTTAATATTTTATTTATACTCGTCTTGGTTTTTTAGGCTTTGGACCATTGTGAGGCACCGGGGTAATGTCTCTAATAGAATTAATGGTAAAGCCCTTCGTGATAAAACCACGAATTGCTGACTCCCGGCCAGAACCCACCCCCTTAACCACCACGGAAATTTCTTTCAAACCGAGATCAAAAGCTTTCTGACCCAAAGTTTCACCAATCTTGGCAGCCGCAAAAGGTGTACCTTTTTTGGCTCCCTTAAAACCAAGCGAGCCACTAGAAGACCACATTAAAACTCCTCCTTTTTCATCAGTTAAAGAGACTTTAGTATTATTGAAAGTTGATTCCACATACAAAACACCAGAACTAATTTTTCTTTTACTGGTAGACTTTACTTCTGCTTTGCTTTCAGTCACCAACGGAGCATCTGTAACCTTTTCCTCTTCTTTTTTGGCAATTTTAATTTTTCCCATTTTTTATTTTTTCTCCGCAGCTTTTCTACCTGTCCCCATAGTCTTTCTGGTATTACCTCTTAAGGTGCGAGAATTAGTTTTTGTTCGTTGACCACGAGAAGGTAATTTCTTGGCATGTCTAGTTCCACGATAAGATTTAACATCTTTAAGTCTCTTAATATTTCCGGAAACTTCTCTTTTCAAATCTCCTTCAATCTTCTTGGCTTCAATAATTTTTCTAATGGTATTTTCTTCTTCCGGGGTAATATCTGCTGATTTTTTGTTACCATCAACTTTAGCTTCAAGTAAAATAGCTTTAGACAAAGATAAACCAATGCCATAAAGCACGGTTAGACCCACTTTCAATCTTTTGTTGTTTGGGATGGTAATTCCTGAAATACGCATAAATTAAAATTAATCTAGGGCAGAATAGCACAAGATGACTTATAATGCAATGGTTGCACTGGCCTATGATACAGTTGACACTAGATTGAACCTTGAAAACAATGAATA
>CAZJFZ010000008.1:0-14442 GCA_964545745.1 uncultured Candidatus Saccharibacteria bacterium | reverse complement strand
AAAATAATTGTTAAAGCCAAAACGAAAGCCAAAGAGGAAAAGGTGGAAAGAGTGGGGCAACCAGTAATAGATTTTACTAATAAAAATCTGGATAATAAAAAAGAAGGAAACGAACTCGTAACTTATAAAGTTTTCGTCAAAGAAGCACCGGTGGCGGGTAAGGCCAATGAGGCAATTATTAGAGCTTTGGCTAAATACTTTGATACAGCACCGTCAAGAATTAAACTTATTGCTGGTCAAACTTCCAAACAAAAACTTTTTGAAATAATTTAATTTGCTTTTAAGATTATTAAGTGTAAAATGTGTCTATGATAAAAAATACCTTTTGGTGGGTAATAGAAGTTCTAGTTTGGTATTTTTTCTTTTATTTAATCCTTTATTCGATCAAGAATGAAGTCAGTATCGGCGGAATGGCGCTTCTGCTCGTCCTCTTGGCTTCTTTTGGTATTTTTGCCAGCCCTTTATCCAGACACTTAAGTATTTGGAATAAAGTGCTAGATAAAATAATCAAAAAGGAGGAAGAAACAGAAAAGTACTAAATCAAAAGACAATCAATCGCTCTTTTTTCTACATTGGCCGAAATAATTTTGAATTTGACCTGATCACCTAAACTAAATTTCTTTTTAGTTTTTTCACCAATTAAACAATAATTTTTCTGATCCAAAATGTAATAGTCACTACCCAGATCACGAATTTTTACCATCCCCTCGGCGCGAGTATCTTTTTCTTCCACATAAACTCCCCATTCTGTCACCCCAGTAATTGTTCCCAAAAATTCTTGCCCCACTTTATTTTGCATAAACTCAATTTGCTTATATTTTTTAGAATCTCTCTCTGCTTCAGCAGCCCGAATTTCTTTTTCTGTGGCATCGGCAGAAATTTTTTCATACTTTAGCCATTCATTTTTTGATAATTTTTCACCATTTAAATGTTTTTCCAACAGACGGTGAACAAGTAAATCTGGATAACGTCTAATAGGGGAGGTAAAGTGCGTATAAAATTCAAAAGCCAAACCAAAATGACCAATATTTTTGGTGGAATAAATGGCCTTAGCCATGGAGCGCACCGCCGCCGTTTTTATGATGGATTCTTCTGCTTTGCCTTCAATCTGCTTAAATAAGTTTTGTAAATCTATGGCTCGTAAATTTTTTTTTTTTTTTAAAGGCAAATCATAAACCAAAGCTTTGACAAAGATACTCAAAGCGAGAATTTTTTCACTATCTGGCAAATCATGAATACGATAAATAAATGGGCTGTCAGAATTAGTTCTTTTATAAGCTTTATAAATAAACTCCGCCACTTCTTTATTGGCCAAAAGCATGTATTCTTCCACCAACTTGTGCGTATCCAGTCTGGCTTTTTTAAAAATTTTAATTGGTTTACCTAAACTATCCAATTCAAAAGATATTTCATCTTGTTCAAAGTCAATTGCCCCATGGGCGGTTTTTTCTTTTCTAAGTTTTTTGGCAATATCATCTAAGATTTTTAGTTCTTGGTGATATTCTCCATCTTTATTATTCAAACTTTCTTGGGCTAATTCATAAGTAAATCTCTTATCTGATTTTATAATTGTTTTGCCAAACCAACGAGAGATTATTTTTCCATTACTGGTCATTTCAAAAACAGCAGAAAAAGTTAATTTTTCCTCACCCGGATTCAAACTACAAATATCATTAGATAGGACTTCTGGAAGCATCGGAATGGTTCTATCCACCAAATAAACAGAAAACTCTCTTTTAACCGCTTCTTGATCAAGGGCAGTTTTTTCCCGCACATAATGTGAGACATCAGCAATATGAACACCAATTTCAAAATTACCATTAGGTAAAGATTTCAGAGAAATGGCATCATCAAAATCTTTGGCATCTTTGGGATCAATGGTAAAGGTAAGAGTGTCCCGAAAATCTCTTCGCTTGGCAATTTCCGTTTGGGGAATCGGTTTTTCCATCTTTTCCAATCTTTCCGCCTCGGCTTCCACTATCTCCGGAAAATTAATTTCAAAACCTTTTTCATAAAGAATAGATTCCATTTCGGTATTATGTTCACCCGCTTGACCTAATATCTGAAGAATCTCACCTTGGGGATTTGTTTGTTCTTTTGACCAAGAAATAATCTTCACCAAAACCTTTTTGCCAACTTCGGCTTTTTTGTTTATAACATTTTCTTTAGAAACAATTATATCAGCATACATTTTTCTATCATCAGGTAACAAAAAATAAATATCTCCTTCTTTTTCCAAAACACCAACAAAAGTTCTCTTGGCTCTTTTTTCTATACTTAAAACTTTTCCTGAAACTCTCTCGTTTTTCCTACTAGACAAAATAATAATAGACACTGTGTCACCATTTAAAGCTGTATTTAGGTTGTTATTTTGAATTTCAATATCTTCACCTTTTTTATCAGTAACTTTTAGATAACCGGTACCTCGAGCGTTGACACTTAAAACTCCGGATATAATCTTGTTTTCTTTTTTATTAGGCATTGGCTGATTCTAGCAGAAAAATAAGGATTTGACTATTTTTATGTTTTCGGTTAGTATACCCATTATGTTAATGATTAGATTACAGCGAGTGGGACGAGTGCACGAGCCAACCTTTCGAGTGGTTTTGGTAGACTCCAAAAAAGGACCCAAAAGTGGCCAAGCCTTAGAAATATTAGGAAATCACGACACTAGAAAAGCTAAAAATAATAGCAATGTGGATGTTGACCGAATCAAGTATTGGATTTCCAAAGGAGCACAATTATCTGACACCATGAGAAATCTTTTAATCACCAAAAAGATAATTACTGGCAAGAAAGTAAATGCTTTACCTAAAAAGAGACCGATCAAATCAGAAGTTAAAGAAGGAGATAAAAAAACAGTAGAAATTCCTAAAACAGAAGAAACCTCGGTTGCAGAAATTCCTAAGGTAGGCTAAAATGAACTAGCAGTATTTATTTTAAAATATTACAGGTCGAACTACTGCCGAATGATTAATGAATTAAAAAATATAATGGAAGCAGATGCAACTTTCTTGGATTATGTTATCAAAGGTTTGGTAGATAATCCAAATGATGTCAAGATTAAAAGGACGGTAGATGAAATGGGGGTGTTACTTACTTTAGATGTCAATGCTGCCGATATGGGTAAAGTCATTGGCCGAATGGGAAACACTGCCAAAGCTATCCGTACTCTTTTGCGTGTCGTGGGAATGAAAAATAACTCTCGGGTTAATCTAAAGATCAGCGAACCAGAGGGGGGACTAAGACCAGAAATGAGAGCAACCGCAGATTCCAAACCAGCCGAAATGAAGGCTTCAAAAACTGTTGATGAAGCCATGGCGGACTTGAATTTGTAGTTAGAGTTGTGAGATATAAATAAAAACTGCCGGAAATTCCGACAGTTTTTATTTATCTATTTTTTGTGCTTGACAATACCCACGGGGGGTATATACTTATGATATATGAAAAATAATCCAAAGCAAAAAGTCTTACATCGTTTACAAATTATTGAAGGTCAAGTTCGCGGTTTACAAGAAATGTTAAAGAAAAACATTTATTGTATTGATATTATTACTCAAACTTCTGCTGTCAAACAAGCTTTATCCCGAGTGGAAGATGTTTTGATGGAAAATCATTTAAAAACTTGTGCCCTGAATCAAATACGGCACGGAGGAGAAAGTAAGGCTCAAGCGGAAATTTTAAAAGTTTATAAGCTTAAAAGAAAATAAAATGATTACAAATAAAATTTACAAAATAAAAGGAATGCACTGTGCTTCTTGCGCCAGTATCATAGAAAAAACCTTCAAAAAAACAGAGGGTGTTCATTTGGCGGAAGCTAATTATGGAACAGAAGCGGTCAAGCTTTCTTTTGATGAAACCAAGACAACCGTAAAGGATCTCTCCGAAAAAATAGAAAAATTAGGTTATTCTATTGTGGACAAAACAGCCGAGGAAATGAACATGTCTGCAAATGAACATGCGGAACATTTAGGCCTCAACCAAAGCAAAAAAGATAAACTAGCCGAACTTAAAAAGATGAAAAATATTGTTATCTCGGCCATTCCGCTGGCTATAATAAGTATTATTGCTATGACTTGGGATATTTTGATAAATCTAAAAGTGGTAGCCATGATGCCGGAATCTTTAAGTAAGTTGCTATTTTATCTTTTACCAATAATGGCAGCTTATACCTTATTTATAGTTGGTAAACCTTATCTGCTGGGTGTTTATCGTTTCTTGAGATACGGCAAAGCCAATATGGATACGCTAATTGGTATAGGAACTTCTGTTGCTTTTATTTATAGTTTAGTCGTTATTATTTTTAAAGAACAACTGGCCCCCTATATTAATGTTAGTGGAACATATTTTGATGTGACCATTATTGTCATTTCGTTTATTGCTTTAGGAAAATATTTAGAAGCCCAATCAAAAATAAAAACTGGTGATGCTATAGAAAAACTTATGGGGCTTCAAGCCAAGACAGCCTTGATATTTGTAAATGGTCAAGAAAAAGAAATTTCCATAAATGAAGTAAAAATCGGAGACATTTTGATTGTCAAACCGGGGATGAAAATTCCCGTTGATGGACAAATTGTGGAGGGACAATCCGCGGTGGATGAATCAATGATCACTGGGGAGTCAATACCTGTTGATAAAAAAGTAGGAGAATTGGTTGTTGGAGCCACTATTAACAAACAAGGTAATTTCAAGTTTAAAGCCACTAAAATTGGTTCAGATACTGTCCTCGCTCAAATTATTAAAATGGTGGAGGAAGCCCAAGGATCTAAAGCGCCGATTCAAGCGATGGCGGACAAGATTTCCGGTATTTTTGTGCCGATTGTTTTGGTAATTGCTTTCCTTTCTTTGGGTACTTGGTTGCTTTTAGGAACGCAGTTTATTGGTTTTTCTCAAGCTTTATCTTTTGGCCTGATCTCTTTTGTGGGTATACTTGTCATTGCCTGTCCTTGTGCTTTGGGCCTCGCCACACCCACGGCTATTATTGTCGGGGTAGGTAAAGGTGCCCAATATGGTATCTTAATCAAAAATGCGGAAAGTTTAGAAAAGTTAAGCCGAGTGACCACTATTGTTTTTGATAAGACGGGAACAATTACCAAAGGAGAACCAGAGGTAACCGATGTGGTTATTTCAGGTAAAAGTCTAAACAAAAATACTTTGTTACAAATAGCCGGTAGTCTGGAAAATTATTCCGAACATCCACTAGCCCAAGCTATAGTAAAAAAAGCTAAGGCTGAAAAAATAAATCTGCAAGTAGTAAATAATTTTAATTCAATGGAAGGATTGGGAGTGGAAGGAAATATAAATAATGAAATAATAAGAATTCATAAACCACAAAAAGAAGACTTAAATATATCGGAAATATCAACTCTACAAAAACAAGGGAAAACAGTTATTGTTGTAGAAAAAAATAATGTAAAAATTGGTTTTATTGCTTTGGCGGATACTCTTAAAGAAGAAGCGGTTCAAGCTATTGCCAGTTTACATAAGAGGGGACTACAAACTATTATGTTAACCGGTGATAATAAACTAGCGGCTCGGCACATTGCGGATTTAGCTGGAATAGATCAAGTAATAGCTGAAGTTTTACCTCATGAAAAAGCTAACAAAATAAAAGAGCTTCAAACTCAAGGAAAAATCGTGGCGATGGCTGGTGATGGTATCAATGATGCTCCCGCTTTAGTCCAAGCGGATGTGGGTATTGCCATGGCCACCGGTACAGATGTGGCCATTGAATCCGCTGGTATCACTTTACTTGGCGGAGACATAAAAAAAATAGCCCAAGCTATCATTTTGGCTAAATCAACTATTCAAACGGTCAGACAAAATTTATTTTGGGCTTTTATTTACAATGTGGTAGGAATACCAATTGCCGCCGGACTTTTATATCCCATCTGGGGCATAATGCTCAATCCTATTTTTGCCGGTTTAGCAATGGCCGGCAGTAGCGTTTCTGTGGTTTCTAATTCCTTACGTTTAAAAACTAAAAAATTATAAATATGAACACACAAAATCAAAAAACTTACACTTTTCAGGTAAAAGGATTGCACTGCAACTCTTGCGTTATTCTAACTGAATCAGAATTAAAAGACTTGCCCGGGGTAATCAGTGTGAAAACCTCTCTCAAAGAAAATAATTTGGAAATAGTTGGAGAATTTGGTGACAAAATACCAGAGCAAATTATAAATGACTTAAATGAAAAACTAAAAGTTCACGGCTACTCTTTATCTTTAGAAAAACAAATCAAACAAATTGACTGGTCGGATTTTAAAATTGCTGTCCCTATCGCTTTAGTTTTTGTTGCCCTCTTTATTACCCTACAAAAAATGGGAATAATAAACCTGATCACTGCTTCTGAAGTTAGTTACGGCACCGCTTTTATTATCGGTTTAATTGCCTCGGTTTCCACTTGTATGGCCGTGGTCGGTGGTCTAGTCCTCTCCATGTCCGCTAACTTTGCCAAAGAAGGAGATAAAGTCCGTCCGCAAATTCTTTTCCATCTAGGACGATTAGTTTCTTTTTTCTTACTAGGAGGAGTGATCGGTATTTTAGGTTCTTCATTTGAACTGGGTGGCACTGGCACTTTTATTTTAAGTTTCATCGTTGCCGTTGTTCTACTTATTCTTGGTCTTAATCTATTAGATATTTTTCCTTGGGCAAAAAAGTTACAACCGACTATTCCAAATTTTATTGGCAAAAGAATGCACGGAGTTAAAAATCTCAATCACACTCTTACTCCGCTTTTGGTAGGTATCATAACTTTCTTCCTTCCGTGCGGTTTTACCCAATCAATGCAAATTTATGCTTTGTCTACCGGTAGTTTCTGGACCGGAGCTTTAGTGATGTCATCTTTTGCTTTAGGAACATTACCGGTCTTGGCTCTATTAAGCTTCAGTTCTTTAGGAATACACAAAAAAGCCCAATCAGGAATATTCTTTAAAACCGCCGGATTAGTGGTTATCTTTTTCGGTATTTTTAACCTTATTAACAGTTTAGCAATTGCTGGTATAATACCACCAGTGTTTAATTTTTAACATAACCAGTACGGCAGGAGCAAATACAATTGAATTTTTTTAGTTTGGTTGGGCCCGGACAAAAAAATTTAATTAGTATTTGCTCCTGCCGACCAAAAAAAATATGCAAAATAAAAATATAGCAATTTCAATAATTATTGCCGGTTTAATTATTGGTGGAACAATATTTTTCAGTTCACAAAAAAATAATCAAGTCACCACCACTAATCAACAAGGAAACTCCTTAAATCCCCAGAAAGGAATTTTGTCACCATCAAATAATGTCAGCATAGAAAACGGCGTTCAAATAATTACTCTACAAGCTAAAGGTGGCTATCAACCAAGACAAAGTGTGGCCAAGGCCGGTATCCCCACCATTATAAGATTTAACACCAGTAACACTTTTGATTGTTCCCGCACTGTTCGCATTCCTAGTTTAAATTACAGTAAAACTCTGCCCCAAACCGGCAACACTGATGTCAATCTCAATTCTCCATCTGCCGGTCTCTTCCGTGGCTCCTGCGGTATGGGTATGTATCCCTTTGAAATTGATTTTCAAGACTAAAAACAGTAGTATTGCATAATGGATAAGAAACTAAGATTAGGATTACGGACCTGGATTGAGATAGACAGGGGGGCGATAAAAAATAATTATAAAATATTTCGTTCGCTTATTTCTCCTCAAACAAAAATGATGGGGGTGGTAAAGTCCAATGCTTATGGACACAATTTAATTGAATTTGCCAGAGAATTGGAAAAATTGGGTATTGATTATTTAGCCGTGGATTCCGTGACAGAAGGATTAACGTTGAGAAAAGAGGGGATTAAAAGCCCTATTTTAATCATGGGTTACACTTTGCCAGAAATGATAATAAAAGTAGTGGAAAATAATTTGGAAATTACCGTTTCTAATTTTGATTATTTTAGAGAAATAAAAAAGCTAAACTTAAAAAAGAAAGTAAAAATCCACATAAAAATAGACACCGGAATGCATCGGCATGGTTTTCAAGAAGAAGATATTGTAAAAGTATTAGAAGAATTAAAAAAAGCGAGAAAAATAATTGAAGTAATTTATCTTTACACACATTTTGCCAGTGCTAAAAATCCCGCTCAAACGAAAGAAACAGAAAAACAAATAAAAATATTTAATAAATGGCGTGAAGCTTTTGAGAAAGCGGGGATAAAACCCCTCTGCCATACTTGTGCCACCTCAGGAACTATCCTCTTTTCGCAAGCTCATTTTGATTTAGTGCGAATAGGCATTGGACTTTATGGCCTCTGGCCGTCAACAAAAATAAGGAGTTTTTATAAAAATAAATTAAAGTTACAACCAGTTTTAACTTGGAAAGCTGTTATTGGAGAAATAAATAAAGTAAAAGCGGGAGAAAGAATTGGTTATGATTTTACCAAAAAATTGGCGAGAAATTCTAAGGTGGCAATTATTCCCATTGGTTATTGGCACGGTTATCCTCGCGCACTCTCTAACAAAGGACAAGTTTTGATCAGAGGAAAAATTGCCAAGGTGTTGGGCCGAGTTTGTATGGATATTATGATGATAGATGTTACAGATATAAAAAATGTTAAAGTAAGGGATGAAGTGATAATTGCTCTAGATGAAAAAAAAGAAAGGATGAAAACTAGCCCTTATGAATTAGCCACTAGAATCAATCCTTTAATAAAAAGAATTTATCTTGACAAGTAAGAGTATATCGTGATATTATAAACAAATGTATAAAAACAGTTACCAAGGTTATAAAGGGAGGCCAAAACGTTCATTTTCTCACGCCAATACCAATAGGAGACCAGTGGCGCGAGGGATATCCCAAAATATTCACTTCTCTAAATTTATAAATAAAGCCACTCCTTTAGAAGCAGAAGTGGCTTATGTGCCAGAAAATAAATTCAGTGATTTTATAATTGATCCTAGGTTAAAACAAAATATTATCACCAAAGGTTATGTCACACCCACTTTAATTCAAGACAAAACTATTCCCCAAATTTTAACCGGTAAGGATGTGGTGGGTATTGCCAATACCGGAACAGGAAAAACTGGTGCCTTCCTGATTCCTCTTATACAAAAAGTAATTTTAAATAAATTTGAAAAAGTTTTAATTGTGGTACCAACGAGGGAACTGGCGGTACAAATCAATCAAGAATTGCGGACTTTTGTCACTAATTTGGGAATCTTTTCTGCTTGTTGCGTGGGTGGAGCATCCATTGGTGGACAAATTGCTGAACTTCGTCAACGGCAAAATAATTTTATTATTGGTACTCCAGGTCGGCTGAAAGATTTGATCAATAGAAAATTTATTGACCTCTCCAAATTCAATACTATTGTCTTGGATGAAGCGGATCGGATGTTGGATATGGGTTTTATTGCCGATATGAAATTTATTATGGCCAAAATGCCAACAAAAAGACATACTTTATTTTTCTCCGCCACTATGTCTCGTGAGGTGGAAGGTCTAATTAAAATATTTTTACACGAACCAATTATTGTTTCTGTTAAGACTGGTGATACTTCCAAAAATGTAGATCAGGATATTATTCGTGTTTGCGGTGACAAGCTCGCCACTTTAGAAGGTCTCTTAAAAAAAGCAGATTTTTATAAAGTTCTCATTTTTGGCCGAACCAAACACGGAGTAGAAAAACTATCCAAAAAGCTAATTGAAAAAGGTTTTAAAGCCGAGTCTATTCACGGTAATAAACCCCACTCCAAGCGTCAAAAAGCCCTTACCGCCTTCAAAAACAACTCGGTGGCCATACTCGTGGCCACAGATGTGGCCGCCCGTGGTTTGGACATCCCCGATGTCTCTCATGTGATTAATTATGATGTCCCCGCCACTTATGATGATTATGTCCACCGCATTGGCCGAACTGGCCGTGGTGACAAAAAAGGTAAGGCTCTGACTTTTGTGGAAGGGAAGTAAAAAAAGGACAAAAACAACAATAAATAAACAAATAATAAGACAACATTTGATAAGCGGTCGCTTATCAAATGTTGTCGTTGACAAAAAACAAATATAAGTATAGTCTAAATTTAGATAAATCAAGGTAACTCCTTATTATTTCAAATTTAAACCTAACACTTTATCAAAATCCAAAATTGTTGCCAATTTATCCTCACTAGACAAAGCAGATTTCAAAACAGCAAAAGTGAGAGCCAAAGCTTGAGGGGCATTAAAATCATTATTAATTTTTTCCAAAAATTCTTTCCTGAAACTATCATCTACCTTTCCAATCACTTCACCCAAAGCCGAAACATTGTTTACTAACCGATCAAAGCCAGTCTGGGCTGACTGCATAGCTTCCCATGTAAAATTTTGTTTGGAACGATAATTAGCTTGCAAGAAAAAATATCGCAAGGCGAGAGGATTAAAACCTTTTTCTTTAACTTCCGCCAAACTAAAACCAGTTCCTTCCGACTTGGCCATTTTGCCGTTATTGACCGTGAGCCACTCATTATGAAGCCAATAATTAGCCAAAGGAACACCGTTGACGGATTCGCTTTGAGCAATTTCATTGGTATGATGGACGGAAATATGTTCTATTCCACCCATATGAACATCGATGATCTCCCCAAGCAAAGCTTTAATCATCGCCGAACATTCAATATGCCAACCGGGAAAACCTTCACCCTTTTCTACGAGTGGTGAGACAAAAGGCGAAGGCCAAAATTGAATGGCCTCTTTATGCTTACCAGCCCGAAAAAACCACAAAGCAAAATCAGCTGAGTTTTTCTTTTGTGGATCTTCTACATCACCCACACCCGCCCCTTCTCTGTTTTTTTCCAAATTTTGACCAGAAAGTCTGGTATAGTCCTTGGCTTTTGATATATCAAAATAGACGGCCAAAGGAGTACTATAAGCAAAACCTTTATCAAGTAAGTCCTGAACCATCACTTGCATTTCTTTTATATATTCAGTGGCCTTAGGTTTGAAAGCTGGCTCTAAAGTATTCAAATCTTTTATATCGTCTTCAAAGATTTTTATATATTTCTCGGCAATTTTAATAGGGGAGAGTCCTTCTCTTTTTGCTCCTTTTTCCATTTTATCCTCGCCACTATCACCATCAGAGACAAGATGACCAACATCCGTATAGTTTCTAACAAATTTTACTTGATAACCATTGTATAAAAAAGTTCTACGAATCAAATCCGAAAGAACCATTGCCCGCAAATTACCAATATGCTGAGTAAAATACACAGTTGGTCCACATTGATAAAACAAAACCTCACCCTCTTTTATGGCTTTAAAAACTTCCTTTTTTCTCGTTAGAGTATTATATAAATCCATAGCAGGAATAAATTAAAACCACTTTTTCTTTTTAGCAATAGTAAACAAAATAAGCGTAATAAATATTTCTGTTCCTACAATTATTGGCCAAGCAATATTAGAATTGACCAGAGGAGTGCTATTAGTATTCATCTGAAACAAACTAGCGATAATCGTAAAAGGCAAAGCCAAAAATGTAAATAAGGTCAAGATTTTCATCGTCTCATTCTGTTTAGTAGATAACAAAGCGTTATTTGTTTCTCGGAGCTCACGCAAAACTTCTGTCACATTTTCCAAAATCTTGGAAATTTTATGATATTCATTTGTTATTTCATCAAGTCCTAAAATAAAGTTTTGATTAAATATTTTTTCCGAATCTTGTTTTAGTGACTCTAAAATAGTGCCGTGTGGCATAATAATATGGTTGAAATTTATGATTTCTCGACCAACACGAGATAATTCAAAGACCATTTCTTTTTCTTTACCAGCAAAAATATTTTTTTCCGCTTCCCGTAAAAGATAATTTATAGAATCCAGCTCATCAGACAAAGATTGATAAATAGTTTTTATCATCGCCAAAAATAGTTCTCCAGGACCAATATTGGCTTCATTTTTATCCAAAATAGAATTAACCTCAAAAACTTTGGCATATTTTTCCATCGCATCAATACTTTCATAACGGTTAGTGATAATAAAGTTTTTGCCGACAACAAAGTCTATTTCCTGACGGTGACTTTTATTGTGTGTATGTTTAAAAGCGGGAAAGTGCAGAACCAAATAAATATAATCTTTATGAGAGGTTATTTTATCCTTAAAAGTTGGTAAAAGAATATCTTGAGCCACCTCTGGGCTTAAATCAAATTCTTCCATTAATTGTCTAGCTTCATCTTTATTTGGATTTTCCAAATCAATCCAAGTCACCGCTTTATAATTTTGCTTTTTTAACATAAATTTATCTTAGCTAATATTGCCCAAATTATAGCATAATATTATTTTCTATACTATAATACTTCTATGTTTAATTTTTTAAATAGGTTTCGTTTGGGAATAATTTGTATTTTATTTATTGGCTTATCATTTACTTTGGGAGTTTCTTTGGGTAAAAATAGCCCCAGTTCAAATTCTGATTCTGTTAGTGGTTTAAATATAATAAACAATAATGTTGCTTCTAGTAGTGAGCAGATAGATATGGCCCCTTTTTGGGAGGTGTGGAAACTACTTGATGAAAAATATGTTGCCACCAAAGATACCAGTACCAGCACAGTCATTACTACTCAAGACCGAGTTTGGGGAGCCATACAAGGAATGACAAATATTTTAGGTGATCCTTATACTGTTTTTATGCCTCCAACAGATAATAAAGATTTTGAAACAAATATCAGTGGAAATTTTGAGGGAGTGGGAATGGAAATCGGGGTCAAAGATGGAGTTTTATCCGTCGTCTCTCCTTTAAAAGGATCACCGGCCGAAAAAGCGGGCATCAAAGCTGGTGATAAAATAATTACCATTGACGGCAAACCAGCTGCCGACTTGGCCACAGATAAAGCTGTCAGACTGATTCGTGGACCAAAAGGTAGCATAGTTAAAATTACCATTTTGAGAGATGGCAATAGTAAGCCACTTAATTTTGAGATTACTCGTGCCATAATAAACATACCCACCGTAAAAACCGAAATAAAAGATGAGGTGTTTGTTATTAGTCTCTATAACTTTTACGCTCAATCTCAATATCAGTTTGCCGGCGCCCTTAAAGAATTCATCTCTTCCAAGAAACAAAGACTGATTTTGGATTTACGGGGCAATCCTGGGGGATATTTAGAAACTGCTGTCAATATGGCCAGTTATTTTCTCCCTTTGGGCAAACCAATTGTCCGTGAAGAATTTGGTAATGGAAAAGAAGAAAATATCTACCGCAGTAAAGGTTATGATATTTTTACAGATAAATTAAAGATGATTATTTTGGTGGATGGTGGTTCGGCTTCGGCTTCCGAGATTCTCGCCGGTGCCCTTCAAGAATATGGTGTGGCCAAACTTGTAGGAACGAAAACTTACGGCAAAGGTTCAGTTCAAGAACTTGTTTCTGTAACGGATGACACTTCACTTAAAGTAACCATCGCCAAGTGGCTCACTCCAAGTGGTAAGTCCATTTCTGAAGGTGGCCTTACTCCTGATTATGAAGTAAAAATAACCGAAGCGGACATCAAAGCAGAAAAAGATACGCAAATGGAGAAGGCGATTGAATTATTAAATAAATAAAGGTATATTAAAAGTATGAAAATAATTTTATTGAAAGATGTTAAAAAGATCGGTAAAAAATACGAGGTAAAAAATGTGGCGGATGGCTATGCTTTAAATATGCTTATTCCAAACGGACTGGCAATTCCGGCTACTACTGGCAATGTCAATATGATTGAGGTAAAAAAGAAAGGGGATTTATTTATTACTGCTAAAAATGATGCTGAATTACAAAAAGCTTTAGCTGAAATGAAGGATATTACTATTGAAATGACTGGCAAGGTAAATGATAAAGGCCACCTGTTTGCCGGTATTCATAAAGAAGAAATTATTGAAGCAGTTAAAAAACAAAAAGGAGTAAATATCACTGCTGATCATTTACTTTTAGACAAGCCAATTAAAGAAGTAGGGGAACATGTCATCACTGTAAAAGTTGGTGATAGGGAAGTGGCTTTTAAACTTGTAGTTAAATCACACTAACAATCCCTTTTTTCTCCATTTTAGAATCAAAAGACATTTTTCTTTTAGTAGCAAATTTTACTTTACCATCTTTAACGGCATAAACTGTGTAATCTTTACCTATCTTAGTATTTCGTCCAGCCAAAAAACTAACTCCTTTTTGTCTGACAATAATAGAACCAACTTGAGCCACATCACCATCGGCTAATTTAATCCCCAAGTATCTTGGATTGGAATCTCTACCATTTTTTGTTGTCCCGGCCGCTTTTTTATGTGCCATAGTTTAAATTTAAATATTAAAAATCAAAATGCAAATATGCTATAATGACCAAATGAGTATAAAGGATATTGGCAAAAAAATCAAGTCCTATCTTGAGATCAAAGTTAATCCTTTACTTTTTAAGATAAAAGATGGGTTTGATGTTAAAAAAGATACTTTTATTGTTTTAACTATTATTCTTGTC
>CAZJFZ010000007.1:10498-15720 GCA_964545745.1 uncultured Candidatus Saccharibacteria bacterium | reverse complement strand
ATTGTCTGTCATGATAATGGTGTGGATTTTGTCTGTGAAGAAATAAAAATCCAGTCCAAATTGCCAGGAAAATTTAATGTTTACAATATGCTGGCGGCCGTCTCTTATGCTCGCGCTTTGGGCATTAGTTTAGAATCAATAAAAGCTGGTTTGGAAAAAGTGACGGAAATAAAAGGCCGAGTCCAAAAAATTCCCAACGATTTAGGATTAGAAATAGTGGTGGACTATGCCCACACCCCGGATTCTTTAACGGCTTTGTATGAAGCTTTTCCAAACAGAAAAAAAATATGTGTCCTAGGCAACTGTGGTGGTGGACGAGATAAATGGAAAAGAAAAGCCATGGCGGAAATCGCCGAAAAATATTGTGCTGAAATTATTTTAACCGATGAAGATCCTTATGATGATGATCCAAAAGAAATTGTGGAAGAAATGGCTAAGTGGATTAAAAACAAAAAGCCAAGAATAATAATGGACAGGAGAGAAGCTATTAAAGAATCTGTTCAGCTCGCCAAGTTTGCTTCGGATGAGCAAAATACTAAAACCGTCATTTTGATCACTGGCAAAGGCACAGACCCCTACATTATGCGTAAAAACGGTGTCAAAGAGCCTTGGAGTGATGCAACCGTTGTTGAAGAAATATGCCAGAATTACCCGAAGTAGAAACCATAAAAAGAGAACTACAAAAAGTTTTGCATGGAAAAACAATCACGGGCGTGGATATTTTGTGGCCCAAAGTTATTTCCCCTACTTTTGTAAATACCTTTAGAAAAATTGTCATCGGTCAAAAGATTAAGAAATTAGAAAGACGGGCCAAAATGCTTTTGGTTTATTTAACCGAACAAAATGACAAAGCCACGCTTTGTCTCGTTATTCACTTAAAAATGACCGGACAACTTATTTTTGTGCCCCTCCAAAAAGGCGGGCAAGCAAAAAATAGAAAAATAATTACCGGCGGACACCCCACCCCTGATATTCAAATTCCCGGCAAGCATACTCGCCTATTTTTTACTTTTACCGATGGCAGTAAACTTTATTTTAATGACTTGCGTAAATTTGGTTGGGTAAAAATACTGGATGATAAATTAAAAAACCACCTCCTGACAAAAATTGGCCTTGAACCCCTATCTAAAACTTTCACCATGGTGAATTTAAAAAAGATATTAGAAAGATATCCAAACCGAACAGTAAAACAAGTTCTTTTGGATCAGCAATTGATCGCCGGTCTGGGTAATATTTATGCCGATGAAAGTGCTTTTCTCTCCAGCTTATTACCGATGCGAAAAACAAAAACTCTGAAAGAAAAAGAAATAGTAAATTTACATAAAAATATCATTGCTATTCTCAAGTTCGCTATTAGTAAAAAAGGCACTTCTTCTCGAAACTATCTTCGGAGCAATGGACAAAAAGGTGGCTTTGTCCCCTACCTTAAAGTCTATGGCCGAACTGGTGAGCCTTGTAAAAAATGCAAAGCGCCAATTAAAAAAACTAGACATGCCGGCCGAGGCACGCATTTTTGCCCCACTTGTCAAAAATAACTTTTTCCTTTAGGATACCCTTCTATGAATATTCACGAAGATTTTTTATGGCTACTCAAGATCGCTTTTGTTCTGTATTGTCTATGGTTTATTTGGGGTGGACCAGCGAGGATAGAACAAAGCATTGCTCAAGATAAAATTAACGCCACCGCCTCCATTTATCATCCCAAAGTTTACACTCAAACTATTATTTTGAGATAATTAAACATTCAAAATTCGGAACAAAGCCACGCCAAAGGCCACGGAGACATTGAGAGATTCTTTTTGGCCGAGCATGGGAATTTCCGCTACCATATCCGCTAAAGCTAAAACTTCTGGAGATATTCCCCTCACCTCCTCCCCTATAACAAAAACCACTTTGTCTTTTTTATTTAATTTAATCTTTTTATAATCTACAGACTTTTTTGACTGTTCAATAGCAATTATTTTATAATCATCTTTTTTTAGCTTTTTGATTGCCGACAGAATATCCTTTTTGTAAGTCCAAAACACACTTTTCTCCGCTCCCAAAGCTACTTTAGCAATATCTGATCTGCTTCGTCCAAAACGATCTACTGGTGTTGGTGTGGTCCCCGTCAAAATAATGCTTCTAATAGCTAAAGCATCGGCGGTCCGAAAAATAGATCCCACATTATGAGTACTTCTAACATTGTACAAAATTACTATTATCTGCATCTTTTTATACTATATGTTATAATATCAATATGCAAACATTTAATATCTTCCCCGAATTGTTTACTTATTCTCTCATCGCTCCTCTAATCTTAAGAGTCGTTGCTGGTTTTGTTTTCTTTAATCTTGGTTCTTTAAAATTAGGTAAAGAAAAAAATGGTTGGATTAATTCTCTTCATATCTTAGGCGTCAAGCCGGCCGGATTTTTTGCTGGTCTTCTTGGTGTAGCGGAAGCTCTTGGTGGTCTCTTACTCATTGTCGGTGCTTATACCCAAATCACTGCCCTCATCCTTGCCGTAATTTGTGTCAGTGAACTTTTAATAGAGTATAAAGAGGAATCCATTTTAAAAAGAGATATGGTTTTTTATCTCCTGCTCGCCAGTATTTGTGTTTCTCTTCTTCTCACCGGTGCTGGTCTCTTGGCGGTAGATATCCCCGTGTTGTAATAGACAAATAAGCTTTTTCTTGTTATATTCTTTGAGTCCCTAAACCAATTTATTGGTCGGGCGAACATTAGAAATGTTTTAGCCGCCCATAGCTCAGCTGGTAGAGCAATTCCCTTTTAAGGAAGAGGTCCTCGGTTCGATCCCGAGTGGGCGGACCATATAAATACATGCTATAATTTATATATGGAAAATCTGTATTATTTATTATCTAATTTCATCATCTCTACTGATACTAAAATCATCCACCTCCTATATATTTCTCGCACAGATATGCTTGTAAATCTTTTCTATTTTATAACTTTATTTGCTGAATCAATAACCATCATAATCTTTTCCATAATCCTAAGTGTATTTCTGTGGATAAAGAGACAACATATTTACTTATTTTTTCTATGGTTTACCTTGATTATCGGTGAAGGTCTAACTTTTTTTGGTAAACACATATTTCAGAGAGAGCGCCCAGATATTTCTCTACAAGCCATCACCGAGGATTCCTTTTCTTTCCCCAGTGGACATGCCACCATAGTGATTCTTTTTTATGGCTTCTTAGTATATTTGATTATTAAAAAACAAAAATCCTTAAAAATCCAAATAATTACTCTTTTTCTTTTTATTGTAGCAGTCATCTTAATAGACTTCAGTCGTTTATATCTTGGAGTCCATTATCTAAGTGATGTCCTTGCTGGTAACTTAGTCGGGCTTATAACCTTGCTTTTATCAATTAGTATAATTGAATGGCTTGCTAAGCACCATAAGTAACGCCCCAAAGATAGTTAACAAAATATTTACAATCCCAAAATAAATTTTTCCAACGCCACGGCAAAATCAAGGTTGCCCCGATGGGCTTCGTGATACATTACAAAAAGTTTAGCAGACATTTCTTTTAATTTATTTTCACTATAATTCTTAGCATAATTTTTAGATTTGCTATAAACAAATGGCTTGAGTCCGGCTTCGCTCGCATCTTTTGATTTTAAAGCCAAAAGCATTGCTTTCACTTGCCAAAAAAAGATCGCCTGTACCTCTTCAGACGGCACGGCTTCGGACAAAGCTTCTTGATACAATGTCCAAAGCTGTTTTTTATTTTTCTCCCCCAAAGCATTAGCAAATTCAAAAAAATCTATCTTTTCTCCTTTTAAGGCTAATTCCTCTTTTTTATTTAATTTCTTTTCTGGTTTTTTAAACTCCTCCGTTTTTTGGGCATATTTTTTAAACTTTTCCAGTTCTTTTTTGTTTAAACTTTCTTCCCAAAAAACAAAAAAGTTTGGTGACTCGGCAGTTTCTTTTATTTTTTTAAGTAAAATTTCCGCTATTTCTTTTTCTTCACATAAATTATCTGCCAAAATAATAGAGCCGGAATAAAAAAGCCCTTGACTGGCGATTAATTCATCTAGTTTATTAGCGGAAAAATTCTCCGTGGTCAACTTAAAAAGTTCCGCTCCTGTGTGCTTCTTCTTGGCGGCTTCCACCGTCTTCCCCGCCATTCCCCGCGCCTTTATTTTGTCTGTCCCATAAAAAAGATATAACATATTTTTATACTCATACTTATACCATCTTGTCCATCTCCCCCCAATTGTCCCCCACTTTATAATCCACTTTACAAACCACACCTTTGGTTTTTTCTAAATCCACCACCGTTTCCATTATTTCTTTTATTTTTGGTGATACTTTTTCCACCAAATCAGCCGGCATTTCATAAACTAATTCATCATGTACTTGCAGTAGCAAGTTTACATCGCCCCCTCTCTTCCCCTCCAAATACTCCTCCACTTTTATCATTGCCAACTTTATAATATCCGCCTCGGTTCCTTGAATGGGCGCGTTAACCGCCATTCTCTCCGCCATTGCTTTAATGAAAGGTAATTTAGAGTTAATACCCTCAAAATATCGACGACGACCAAACAAAGTTTCTGTATAACCACTCAGCACTGTTTCCGCCTTAACCGAATCCAAATATTTAGCCAAACCACTAAACTTGGCAAAATAATCATCATAAAACTTTTGGGCTTCAGCACGATCCGTTCCCAGATTTTGTTTGAGAGCCGTTACCCCCATCCCATACATAATACCAAAATTTATCACTTTAGCTTTTCGACGCATTTCCTTGTCCACTTTATCAAGTGGAACACCAAAAACTTCCGATGCCACGGCCGTATGCACATCTTCCCCCTTCCTAAAAATTTCTAACAGTTTTTCATCACCTGAAAGAAAAGCCGCAATTCTAATTTCAATTTGTGAATAATCAAAAGCCACTAATTTATTCCCCTCTCCCGCCCTAAAAGCTTTTCGTACTTCTATTCCCAAATCACTTTTGTTAGGAATATTTTGTAAGTTCGGATCTTGTGAAGACATCCGGCCTGTTGTGGTTCCCGTCTGTAAAAACTTGGCATGTAAACGACCATCCTCTGCCACCATCAATGGAATATTATCAATATAAGTAGAAAGTATTTTTTGTAACTCCCGATACTCTAAAATAAGAGGGATGATGGGGTCCAAATCCCGCATTTTTTCTAATTCTGATTCTTTAGTAGAAATCTTACCACCGGCGGTTTTTTTCTGATTTTTAGCC